>CAZZWY010000075.1:0-10936 GCA_964657785.1 uncultured Acetobacteraceae bacterium | reverse complement strand
GAGTCGAATTGTCCCGAGTCGACCCGTCCTGGCTCGACCCGGTGCCCGTGGCCAGCGAGCCATAGCGGTCTCTTGCCTCGCCGCGCTGCGGACCCGCACCCACGGACGCAGCGTCGTCCTCCGGCTCCAGGACCTGAACCAGCAGATTCTTGCGACGGTAGAAGTCGGGCGAGATCAACGCATCGCGGTCGGGGATCAGATCGCGGATGCGCATGCCCGGTTGATAGGGATAACGCAACGGTTGGGCGACGTGGCCTTTGAGCGTGACGGCGTTGGAGAACTGGGGCGAGATCTGCAGCAGGGTCAGCACGTCGCCGTCCCGCAACGGCTTTTGCAGCCCGTTGCCGTCGAGCCGGAACTCCTCGACCGAGCGCGCCGCCTTCGGCTGGGCCGCGTCGATCCGCTCGAGCTGCGCCCGGTTGGGGTTCGCAAGCAGCGGGGTGCCGCCGGCGTAGCGCAAGACCTCCCGCAGAGGTTCCTGCGGCAGCCTCAGCTCGTAGATCGCCGGCGTGTCGAGCGCGCCGGCGATCGCGACGCGCGGACCGGCGGGTTGAAACACGACGACGTCGCCGGCGGCAAGCTGCACGTCCCGGGATTTGTCGCCCTGCACCAGGAATTCATAGAGGTCGAGCTCCGAAAGCACCCGGCCATCGCGGCGCAACAAGACCTTCCGCATGGAACCGTTGGGCGCCGGCCCGCCCGCCCGGACCACTGCCGAAAGCAGCGTCGACTGGCTCGCGAGCGTGTAGACCCCCGGTCGCTGTGCCGGTCCGACGACGAAGACCTTGACGCCGCGCAACTGTCCGAGGGAGACACTCAGGTTGAAGTTCGTGTAGAGCCTGCCGATCTGATCGCGCAGGTTCTTTTCCAGATCGGCGGCCTTCACGCCGGTGACGTTGAAGCTGCCGACCTTCGGGAGATTGAGCAACCCGTTGCGGTCGACGGTCGCGCGGTAGTCGACATCGATCGAGCCCCAGGCGCGGACGTTGATTTCGTCGCCCGGGCCGACGGTGTAGTCGGCCGACACGGGCACGTTGTCGAGCGCCGTGAGACTGTTGCCGACCTGTTCGAAGAAGCTGCTGCCGAACAGAGGCAGCAGGCGCCCGGTTGCCGATTCGACGAATTTCTGGAACTCGCTCGGCTTCGGAGGCGGGAAGTCCGCGCGCGGGAAGGCGGGGTTCGACAACCGCTCGTCGTCGCCGGTGTCTCGCGGTGGGCGTAGACGCTGGTTCGGGATGTCGCTCGCGCTGCTCGGGGCGGTGTTGCGGATCGAGGTCGTGCCGCTGCCGGTGTTCGTGCCGGAGCCGGAGAGGCCGCCGATTCCCGGATACCCCGGCATCTGAAACGCACTGCCGGGATTGAGCGGGTCATCGGCGGCGCCTGCCGGGAGCGCCCCGGTCAGCAGGCCCAGGGCAGCGAGCAAAGCCGCGCGGAAACGGGAAAGAGTCATGGAATCTCGGCCACGGAAACGGGGAAATCGGACGCGGCGTGGATGCGCCGTGGCCGGGACCTCGGCGCAGGCGCGGCGTCCCACGGAGAAGTCGCCGCTAGGAGTCTGCGCGGCCCCTTGCCGGCCCCACGCGGGCCATGTTTCTGCCGCGCAGACTCCCAGGTCGTGCTGCCCGAATGAAGCGGCAGCCCGCGAGTCTAGCGGATCGATCGGCGACGACTTCGGCATCGCGCCAGGTCAGGCCTCCGAGTGCCTTGCGCCAAGGGCGCGGTGCGACTTCTCGTCCGACGGCGTAGCATCCCGCAACGCCTTCGGCTTCACGATCCTGCGCCCCCAAGAACCACCATGACAACGCCAAGTTCGTCCTTTCCCGAACTCCAGGCCGGCGACCTGCGTCTGGCGCTGCGGCCCGACCTCGGCGGTTGCATCGCAGGGCTGTGGTCTGCGGACACGCCGATCCTGCGGTCGACCGAGCCGACGCTGCTGGCGTCGTCTCGCGCCGGCGGCTGCTATCCGTTGTTGCCGTACTCCAATCGGTTGGCGAACCGGCGTTTTCAATGGAGCGGCCAGGAGTACACGACCCAGCCGAACTTCGCCGCCAGTCCGCACTCCGTTCACGGCGTCGGCTGGCTGAGGCCCTGGGATCTCGTCTCGAGCGACGCGAGCGACATCGCAATCGCCTATTCGCATCCTGGCGACGCCGACTGGCCCTTCCCGTTCGACGCCACCCAGGAATTCACGCTGACGCCCGAGGCGTTGCGCATCCGGCTCGTGGTCACCAACACCTCGGTCTTCGCCCAACCGATCGGTCTTGGCTGGCACCCGTACTTCACCAAGCGCGCGGCCAGCCATCTGCACATCGCGCTGACGCACCGCTGGGAGCCCGATGCGGCCGAACTGCCGGTGCGCCGGGTGGCTCAGGACGGCATTGAGAGCGACGTCGCGGCACTCGACTACGACAATGCCTTCGACGGCTGGCACGGCGCGGCATCGATCACCGACGAGCGGTTCTCGTTGCGCCTCCTGTCCTCGCTCGACCGGCTCGTCATCTACACGCCGCAGAACAAGCCTTACTTCTGCGTCGAGCCGGTCAGCCACCTCGCCGATGCGATCCACCGCGACGACCCCGGTGCCTACGGTCTCGTCACCGTGCCGCCGGGCGACCGGCTCGAGGCGACGATGACGCTCGAGATCGACGAGGCCTAGGGTGAAGCGTCATCCCTCGCATCATCCCGTCCGGTTCGGCGGCTCGGTCCGGCCGCCCGGCCGGCACTGACATGCCCGTCGCGCATTCCGAGGTCCGGCTCGCGGTCGCGATGGCCTCGATCGGCGGGGAGTCGCCGCTCTGGCATCCGCGCGAGCAGGTTCTCTACTACGTCGACATTCCCGGGCGCCGTGTGCAGCGGTTCGATCCGCGCTCGAGCGATCTGCGCCATTGGGAGTTCGAGCAGGAGGTCGCGAGCCTCGCGCCGAAGGTCGATGGCAGCCTGCTGCTCGCGATGCGCAACGGCCTCTTCCGGTTCGCGCCGGCAAGCGGCGAGCGAACGCTGCTCGCCGAGGCGCCGTACGACCCCACGACCCAGCGCTTCAACGACGGCAAATGCGATCCGCAGGGACGCTTCTGGGTCGGCACCCTCTACGAGCCGCGCAAGCCCCCGCTCGCCGGTCTCTACTGCTGGAGCCGATCGACACTGACACGGCGGCGCGACGGCATCACCAATTCGAACGGCCTCGCCTGGAGCCCGAACGGCGCGACGATGTACTGGAGCGACACCACCGCCGCGACCATCTACGCCTTCGATACCGACCCGGCGACCGGCGAGCTCGGCGAACGGCGAGTCTTCGCGAGCTTCCCGGTCAAGCAGCCCGGGCAATCGCTCGAGGGCTACGGCGGGCGGCCCGACGGCGCGGCGGTCGACGTCGAAGGGTGCTACTGGGTCGCGATGTTCGAAGGCCAGCGGCTGCTGCGGCTGTCCCCCGAGGGCGACGTCCTGCAGGCGCTGGCATTGCCGGTGCGGTGCCCGACGATGCCCTGTTTCGGCGGCCCCGACCTCAAGACGCTCTACATCACGACGTCGCGGGAAAACCGGCCGCCGGCCGAACTCGCCGATCAGTCGTGGGCGGGGTGCGTGCTGGCCGTCGATCTCGATGTCGCCGGGCTGCCGGCCAACATGGCGATGTGAAGGCCGCGCGCGGGCCGCAGCGGCTGCTCCTCACGGGGCACGCCGTGCGAGCCGGCGTGTTTCGCCGATCGCCATGACGCTGAACGCCTCGTCGGGCACCCCCCGGGCAAGACGCGCCGCAGCCAGGTCTCTCGGCGGCTGATCGAGCGGCTCGTCGGTGAGCTGGAACGTGCCCCAGTGAATCCCGATCGACTGGCGCGCTTGCAGGTCGAGGTGGATCCGCACCGCTTCGGCGGGGTTGACGTGCTGGGTCGACATGAACCAGCGCGGCTCGTAGGCACCGATCGGGATCAGCGCGATGTCGAAGTCCCCGCCCCCGGGCCGGGCGGCGAAGTGCGCATGGATGTCGGCGAAGTCTTTCGAGTAGGCGGTGTCGCCGGCGAAGAAGAGGTGCAGGTCGGGTGCGAAGACGGCATAGCCGCCCCAGAGCGTCTGCATGCGGTCGGTGAGGCCGCGCGCCGACCAGTGCTGGGACGGAGTGAACACGACATCGATTTTTTTGCCGCCGTCGATCGGGAGGGCGTGCGACTGCCACCAATCGAGCTCGACGACATCGACGATGCCCCGCTGCGCCATCCAGGCCCGCAACCCGAGCGGCACGATGAAAAGCGGCGGGCCGCCCGCCTGGCCGGCGAGGGCGCGGACGCTCGCGTCGTCGAGGTGGTCGTAGTGGTTGTGGGAGATCAGCACCACGTCGACGTGCGGCAACTCGGCGAGGTTGACGCCCGGTTCGACGTGGCGTTTCGGCCCGGCGAACGCGAGCGGCGAGGCGCGCTCCGAAAACATCGGGTCGGTGATGATCGTGCGGCCGCCGAGCTGCGCGAGCATCGTGGCGTGGCCGATCCAGGTGAGCGTCGGCTGCATCGCCGCACCAGCGTCGGCATTGGACCGAAGCATCTTGACGTCGGGCACGACGGTCGGCGTCGGCAGCCGCGGCGGCCTGGGCAGGTCGTTGCGAAAGGCGTCGATGCGCCAGCGAAGGAGCTCGCCCAAGCCGCGCGGCTCGAACTCGATGTAGTTGTTCTGAAACCCGTTGGCGCGGTGATGGGGGCGGTGATCGTTTTCGGCGGGCATCGAAGGGTCGGCTGCGAAGCTGGCCGTGCAAAAGGCGATGGCTGCCAGCAGGGTGACGCAGAAGGATCGAAGCGGGTGTGGCCAGCGCCTGGCGAGACCTGCATGGACGCGGCGCAGCCCAGTCATCGCACGATGATCCCCGCTCTAACCGAAACGGTGCGCCAATGCGGCCAAGACCGTGCCCCGTGCCGGCTTTGCGAAGGACCGCACAGGTTTGCCCGTATACTTTCAAGGCTTTGCTCCACGCAACTTTACCTCTATGTCGCCCGTACCATGCCAGTGCCTGTCGAGCGTCGTGGAGGATTCGATGATCGGGACGCGGACCCGTTCGACAGCCCGGTGATCGTTGCCTTGACAGCGGCGCAGGCCGAGGAGCTGAGGGCGCGCGACCCTTCGCTCTCGCCATGGCGGGTGGTGCGCGCTCAGGCCCTGGCGGGGCTGGTGTGCGTGGGGTTGGCGTCGTTGCTGATGGAGCGATCTTCGGCCGGGTGGTCGGCGTTCTACGGCGCCGCCGCGACGGTGTTGCCGAGCGCCTTGATGGCACGCGGCATGACGCGGGGAACCAGAAGTGCGGTGGCTGCGGCCGCTGCGTTCATGGTTTGGGAGATGTTGAAGATCGGCGTGGCGGTGGCGATGTTGGTGATCGCCGCCAAGGTGGTTCCTGACCTGAGCTGGCCGGCGTTGCTGGTGACGATGGTCGTGTGCATCAAGATCAACTGGCTGGCGCTGCTGTGGCGCGGGCCGCAATCGAAGAAGACGAAGGCGTAGCAAAAGATGGCAGTCGACAACGCGGCCGAAACCTCAAGCGCCAGCCCGACCGCGGGTGAGTACATCATTCACCATCTGCAGCATCTGCAGAACCAGCACCAACATGGCGTTGTCGACTTCAGCGTCGTCAACCTCGATTCGTCGCTCTTCACCATCCTCATCGGCGTCGTCGGCTGCTGGCTGCTCTGGCTTGCCGCCCGCAAGGCGACCTCCGGTGTGCCGGGGCGCTTTCAGGCGGCCGTCGAGCTGCTGGTGGAGATGGTCGACAGCCAGGCCAAAGGCATCGTCCACAACGCCACCAGCCGCAAGCTCGTCGCGCCGCTTGCGTTGACGGTCTTCGTCTGGATCTTCCTGCTGAACGCGATGGACCTGCTGCCGGTCGATCTGCTGCCGTTCGTCGGCGAGCACGTCTTCGGCCTCGAGCATCTGCGGGTCGTGCCGACGGCCGACCTCTCGATCACGATGGGCCTGTCGGTCGGCGTGTTGCTCGTCTGCCTTGTCTACAACGTGAAGATCAAGGGCGTGGGCGGCTGGTCGCACGAACTGATCGCCGCGCCGTTCGGCGACAAATGGTTTCTCTGGCCGGTGAATCTGCTGATGCAGCTGATCGAGTTCGTCGCCAAAACGGTTTCGCACGGCATGCGGCTCTTCGGCAACATGTACGCCGGCGAGCTGATCTTCATGCTGATCGCGCTGATGGGCGGCGCCTTCGCGCTCACCGCTACCGGCATCCTCCTGACCCTTGGCCACATCGTCGCCGGCACCGTGTGGGCGATCTTCCACATCCTGATCATCACGCTGCAGGCCTTCGTCTTCATGATGCTGACCCTCGTCTACGTCGGTCAGGCCCACGACAGCCACTGAGCCGTCCTGCTTCTTTCGTCGGTCTCCTTTCGACCTTTCCCGATGGCGGCGTTTCTTGTTCAAGGCGCGCTTGTGCCCGCCGCCAGCACCCTCGTCGGCGGCTCGCTCTGACGACACCTCTCTCCCGATCTGCTTTCCCTTTCCGTTCTAAAAAACCTCAACTGGAGTCACCATGGAAGTCATCAGCTTTGTCGCGCTCGCCGCAGGTCTCATCATCGGTCTGGGTGCCGTCGGCGCCTGTATCGGTATCGGCATCATGGGCAGCAAGTACCTCGAGTCGGCCGCCCGCCAGCCGGAGCTCATGAACGAGCTGCAGACCAAGATGTTCCTGCTCGCCGGCCTGATCGATGCGGCGTTCATCATCGGCACCGGTATCGCCCTCTGGTTCGCCACCGCCAACCCGTTCCTGGCGCAGATCGGCAACCTGCCGAAGTAAGATGCCCGGGCTTCCCCTGCGGACTCCTTTTCTGACCCTGGAGGCAACACCTTGAGCATCAATGCAACGCTGATCGTGCAGATGATCGTGTTCCTGATCCTGGTCGGTTTCACGATGAAGTTCGTGTGGCCGCCCATCGTCAAGGCACTCGACGAGCGCGCAAAGAAGATCGCCGACGGCTTGTCCGCCGCCGACAAGGCCAAGGCCGAGCTGACCAACGCCAACAAGCGGGTCGAGGAGCAGCTCTCGGGTGCCCGCAAGGACGCGACTCAGCGCCTGGCCGACGCCGAGCGGCTGGCGCAGTCGATGGTCGAAGAGGCCAAGGCGCGTGCGAGCGAAGAAGCGGCGAAGATCATTGCCTCGGCGAAGGCCGAAGCCGAGCAGGAAGCGATCAAGGTGCGAGAGAGCTTGCGTGATCAGGTCGCGGCGCTCGCGGTCAAGGGCGCCGAGCAGATCCTTCGCAAGGAAGTCAACCCGGCAGTGCACGCTGATCTGCTGTCACAACTCAAGGCCGAGCTGTGACGGGCGCGCGGCCCGAACCTCGGCGCGGCTCCGGGAATCGTCATCATGGCTGAGCTCGCGACCCTGGCACGGCCTTACGCCGAAGCAATGTTCGAGGTCGCGGAAAAAGGCGACCTCCGGCAGGCCAGCGCCGAGCTCCAGGCGCTCGCCTCGGTCGCTTCCGAACCGCGGCTCCGCGCCTTCGCCGAGACGCCGGGTGCGGACGCTGCGCAGGTGTTCGACATCGTCACCTCGGTCAGCGGCGTGCCGCTCGGCGAAGCGTCGAAGAACCTGCTTCGCGCCGTGATCGACAACGGTCGCCTCGGCGTGCTGCCCGAGATCGCGAGCCAGTTCCATGGGCTGGTCAGCGAGCGCTCCGGCATCGCGGATGCTGTCGTCCATAGCGCCTTTCCGATCGAACCTGCGGCCTTGGCCGACGTGGTTGCGACGCTCGAGCGGCGCTTCAAGCGCAAGCTCAATGCCAGCGTGCAGCTCGAGCCCGCGCTGATCGGCGGCATCCGGGTGGTCGTCGGCGACGAGGTGCTGGACACCTCGGTCAAGGCACGCCTCGAACAAATGAGGGCGGCGCTGACGGCCTGAGCGCCGCAAACGCCACCGACCCGCTTTTCATCGCAGCGCGAAGCTCCGAAGACCTTGTCTCTCGAAGCGCCGACCTCTTAACGATTGGGTACGTCATGAACCTGAATTCCGCAGAAATTTCCGAACTGATCAAGAGCCGCATCGAAGGCCTCGGCGCGGCACTCGACATCCGCAACCAGGGCACCGTCGTGTCGGTGACCGACGGCATCTGCCGGGTGCATGGCCTCTCGGACGTGATGCAGGGCGAGATGCTCGAGTTCCCGTCCGCGCCGGACGGCTCCCAGACCTTCGGCCTGGCGCTGAACCTCGAGCGCGACTCGGTCGGCGCGGTGATTCTGGGCGAGTACGAGCACATCTCCGAAGGCGACACGGTCAAGTGCACCGGCCGCATCCTGGAAGTGCCGGTCGGCCCCGAATTGAAGGGCCGGGTAGTCAACGCGCTCGGCGCGCCGATCGACGGCAAGGGCCCGGTCGGCGCGCAGCTCTCGATGCCGATCGAGAAGATCGCGCCCGGCGTGATCGCACGCAAGTCGGTCGACCAGCCGATGCAGACCGGTCTCAAGTCGATCGACTCGATGGTGCCGATCGGCCGCGGCCAGCGCGAGCTGATCATCGGCGACCGGCAGACCGGCAAGACGGCGGTCGCGATCGACGCGATCATCAATCAGAAGGGTCAGAACATGACCTGCATCTACGTCGCGATCGGCCAGAAGGCTTCGTCGATCAAGAACGTGGTGCGGGCGCTCGAGGCCCACGGTGCGCTGGACTACACGATCGTTGTCGCCGCGTCGGCGGCGGAATCGGCGGCGATGCAGTACGTGTCGGCCTATTCCGGCTGCACGATGGGCGAGTACTTCCGTGACCGCGGCGAAGATGCGCTGATCGTCTACGACGACCTGTCCAAGCAGGCGGTCGCCTATCGGCAGGTCTCGCTGCTGCTGCGTCGCCCGCCGGGTCGCGAAGCCTATCCGGGCGATGTGTTCTATCTCCACTCGCGGCTGCTCGAACGCGCGGCGCGCGTCAATGCCGACTATGTCGAGGCGTTCACGAAGGGGGCAGTGAAGGGCAAGACCGGATCGCTCACCGCGCTGCCGATCATCGAGACGCAGGCCGGCGACGTTTCCGCCTTCGTGCCGACCAATGTGATCTCGATCACCGACGGCCAGATCTTCCTCGAGACATCGCTTTTCAACGCCGGTATCCGCCCGGCGATCAACGCCGGCATTTCGGTGTCGCGCGTCGGCTCTTCGGCGCAGACGAAGATCATCAAGGGCCAGTCGGGCGGCATCCGGACCGACCTCGCGCAGTACCGCGAATTGGCCGCCTTCGCGCAGTTCGCGTCCGACCTGGACGAGGCAACTCGCAAGCAGCTCGACCGGGGTGCACGCGTCACCGAGCTGCTGAAACAGAACCAGTACTCGCCGCAGTCGATCAGCCTGATGGGCGCGACCCTGTTCGCCGTCAACAAGGGCTTCATGGACGATATCGAGGTCAAGAAGATCCTGGCCTTCGAGCACGGCCTGCACACGCACCTGAAGACGAGCCATGCGGCACTCCTGAAGAAGATCGAGGACAGCAAGGCGCTCGACAAGGACGCCGAAGCCGAACTCACGACCGCGATCACCGCGTTCAAGAAGTCGTTCGCTTAAGACGTCGTTCCCCGAGCGAGTCGACCAAGGAGCCGAGGCATGGCAGCAGGCAAGGAAATTCGCGGCAAGATCAAGAGCTTCGAGAACACGAAGAAGATCACCAAGGCCATGGAGATGGTCTCGGTCGCGAAGATGCGCAAGGCCCAGGAGCGCATGCGCGGGGCGCGGCCGTACGCCGAGCGGATTCGCGGCCTCGCGGCGAATCTGGCGGCAGCAACGCCCGAGTACAAGCACCCGTACATGGTGAAGAACGAGACGGCGAAGACGGTCGGCTTCATTCTCGTCACGACCGACAAGGGCCTCTGCGGCGGGTTGAACACCAACGTGTTGCGCGCCGTGACGACGAAGTTGCGTGAGGTCGAGACATCCGGGCAGAAGAGCGAAGCAGTCGCGATCGGCAACAAGGGCTATGGCTTCCTGAACCGCATCGGCGCGAAGGTCGTCTCGCACGTCACCCACCTCGGCGACAAGCCGAGCCTCGAGAAGCTCATCGGCCCGGTCAAGGTGCTGATGGACCAGTACGCCGAGGGGAAGCTTTCGGCGGTCTACCTCTGCTACACCCGCTTCATCAACACGATCAAGCAGGAGCCGGTCGTCACGCAACTCCTGCCGCTGAACGCCGAGAGTCTGAACGTGGAGCCGGCCGCCGACGCCCCGAGCTTCGGCTGGGACTATCTCTACGAACCCGATGCCGCCAGCGTCATCGACGACTTGCTGGTGCGCTATGGCGAGGCGCTGGTCTACCAGGCGGTCGCCGAGAACATGGCGTCCGAGCACTCGGCACGCATGGTGGCGATGAAGGCCGCGACCGACAACGCCGGCAACCTGATCGCCGAGCTCAAGCTCATCTACAACCGCACGCGCCAGGCGGCGATCACCAAAGAACTGTCCGAGATCGTGGCCGGCGCGGCCGCCGTCTGATGACGCCCACGTACAAGATTCGAGAACGAAGGAACTCCCATGGCTGATGCCCAAGTAACCCGCGAGCAAATCCAAGGCAAGATCGTCCAGTGCATCGGCGCGGTCGTCGACGTCGAATTTCCGCGCGACAAGATGCCGAAGGTCTACGACGCGCTCAAGATGGAAGGCGGCGAATTGACGCTCGAAGTCCAGCAGCAGCTCGGCGACGGCGTCGTGCGCACCATCGCGCTCGGCTCGTCGGACGGCCTGCGCCGCGGGTTGATGGTGTCCAACACCGGCAAGCCGATCATGGTGCCGGTGGGCCGGGCCACGCTCGGCCGCATCATGGACGTGCTCGGCCGCCCGATCGACGAGCGGGGCGACGTCAGCCAGGAGCTGACCATGTCGATCCATCGCAAGCCGCCGGCGTACGACGAACTGTCGCCGTCGCAGGATCTGCTCGAGACCGGCATCAAGGTGATCGACCTCGTCTGCCCGTTCGCCAAGGGCG
>CAZZWY010000074.1:0-10945 GCA_964657785.1 uncultured Acetobacteraceae bacterium | reverse complement strand
CGCTATTTCCTCAACACGCCGCTCGTGTGGACGGACGAGGCCGCGTCGATCCTCTTCCTCTGGCTCGCCAGCCTCGGCGCCGTGGTGGCACTGCGCAAAGGCGAGCACATGCGGATGACGGCGCTGGTCGCGAAGGCCTCGCCCGGCCTGCGCGCCTGGCTCGATGCGGTCGGCATCGCCGCGGCGCTCGCCTTTTTGCTGCTCGTCGTCGGGCCGGCGTACGAGTTCGCATCGGAGGAGGGGGCGATCACGACCCCCGCGCTCGAAATCTCCAATGCCTGGCGCGTTGCCGCACTGCCGGTCGGGCTCGGCCTGATGGCGTTGATGGCCGTGATCCGGCTGGTCAAGCTCGGTGACTGGAAGCGGGTCGTCGGCGCGCTCGCCACGGTGGCGGTCGCCTGCGCCGTGTTCGCCGCGCTCGCGCCGGTCTTCAAGGGGCTGGGCAACACCAACCTGCTGATCTTCTTCGTCGGCGTCACCGCCGTCACGGTGCTGATGGGGGTGCCGATCGCGATCGCCTTCGGCCTGGCCACGTTCGGCTTCATCTCGCTCACGACCAGCTTGCCGGTCGACGTGATGGTCGGCCGGATGGACGAAGGCATGTCGCACATCATCCTGCTCGCGGTGCCGCTCTTCGTCTTCCTCGGCCTCCTGATCGAGATGACCGGCATGGCCAAGGCGATGGTGGCGTTTCTGGCGAGCCTCCTCGGGCATGTGCGCGGCGGGCTCTCGTACGTGCTGCTCGGCGCGATGTACCTGGTCTCGGGCATCTCGGGCTCGAAGGTCGCCGACATGGCCGCCGTGGCACCGGTGCTGTTCCCCGAGATGAAGAAACGCGGCGCGAAGGACGGCGACCTGGTCGCGCTGCTCGCCACCGCCGGCGCGCAGACCGAAACGATCCCGCCGAGCCTGGTGCTGATCACGATCGGCTCGGTCACCGGCGTCTCGATCGCCGCGCTCTTCACCGGCGGCATGCTGCCCGGCCTGGTGTTGGCCGCGACGCTCTGCGCGGTGGTGTGGTGGCGCTATCGCGGCGAAGACCTGTCTCATGTCACCCGGGCGACGCGCTCGCAGATCGGCCTCGCGCTCGTCTCTGCCCTGCCCGCCGTGCTGCTGCCCTTCGTGATCCGCGCCGCGGTGGTCAAAGGCGTCGCCACGGCGACCGAGGTGTCGACCCTCGGCATCGCCTACTCGCTGCTGGCCGGCGTGCTCTTCTATCGCCAGATGCAGTGGCGGCGAATGGTGCCGATGCTGGTCGAGACGGCTGCGCTGACCGGTGCCATCCTCTTCATCATCGGCACCGCCACCGCGATGGCGTGGGCGTTGACGCAGTCGGGCTTCTCGAACACCCTGGCCGCCGCGATGGCGGCGCTCGGCGGGCCGGTCGCCTTCATGGCGGTTTCGATCGTCGCCTTCATCATCCTCGGCAGCGTGCTCGAAGGCATTCCGGCGATCGTGCTGTTCGGGCCGCTGGTGTTCCCGATCGCGAGACAACTCGGCGTACACGAGGTGCACTACGCGATGGTCGTCGTGCTGTCGATGGGGATCGGCCTCTTTGCGCCGCCGTTCGGCGTCGGCTACTACGCCGCCTGCGCAATTTCGCGCATCGAGCCCTCCGAGGGCATCCGGCCGATCGTCGGCTACGTGCTCGCCCTGATCGTCGGGCTGGTCATCGTCGCCGCCGTGCCCTGGATCTCCATCGGCTTTCTCTGAGCCGAACGCGACCGAGCCACACGGCGCGCCCGGCGACCGAACCATGCAAACACTCTCAGCCTCTGCGTCAGGACCCAGACCATGATCGTCTCTGAAACATCCGCCGCCGCGCTCGTCGCGCGCTTCCTGAAGGCCCGCGGCGTCGACCGCGTGTTCGGCCTCTGCGGCGGCCACATCATGCCGCTATGGATGCGGCTCGATGCCGAGGGCATCCGCATCGTCGACGTGCGCGACGAGCGGGCCGCGGTCTACATGGCCCACGCGCATGCGGAGTTGACCGGCCAGCTCGGCGTCGCGCTCGTCACCGCCGGCCCGGGCGTGACCAATGCGATGACCGGCATCGCCAATGCCTTCGTCGCCAAGGCGCCGGTACTCGTACTCTCCGGCACGCCGCCGAAGCGGCAGGAGAACCGCGGCGCGTTGCAGGACATGATCCACACCGACTTCGTCCGGCCGCTGACACGTTATGCCCGCACCGTGCGCGAGCCCGCGCTGGTGCTGCAGGAGCTGGATCAGGCGGTGTCCAGCGCCTTCGGCCACGGCGGCGAGCCCGGCCCGGTGTACCTCGACTTCCCGGTCGACACGCTGCGCGGCGAGGTGCCGAAGGTGCTCGAGCTGGCCGAACAGCTGCAGGGCCGCCCACGCGACCGGCTGATGCCCGACCCGGCCGCGGTGACGCGCGCCGTCGACCTGCTGCTGGCGGCGAAGAAGCCGCTCTTCATCTCCGGCCGCGGCGCGCGCGGCGCCGGCCCGCAGCTGGCGCGGCTGCTCGACCGTCTCGACGCGCTCTACCTCGATACCGGCGAGAGCCGCGGCCTGGTGCCCGATGACCATCGATCGGTCGTCGCCGCGATGCGCGGCTCGGTCATGACCGACGCCGACCTGATCGTCACGGTCGGCCGGCGCCTGGACTTCCAGCTCGCCTACGGGTCGCCGGCGATCTTCGGCGAGGCGAAATTCCTGCGCATCGGCGACTGCGCCGGCGAGGTGCGCGACAACCGCCGGGGCGCGGCCGAGATCTTCGCGACACCGTCGGCGGCGCTCGACGCCATCCTCGAGGCCACCGAAGGCAGACAAGGCTCGGCCGACACGGAATGGGCCCGCGGCGCGCGAGCCAAGCACCTGGCGCGTGCCAACAAGCTGCTCGAGTCGATGAAGACCGCGCCGGCCGGCAAGGACGGCCTGATGCACCCGAACCGCCTGCTCGCGGCGCTGCGCGACGCGCTGCCGGAGGATGCGGTGGTGGTCGCCGACGGCGGCGATTTCCTGAGCTTCGCGCGCGTCGGCCTGCCCGCCTCCACCTACCTCGACCCGGGCTCGCTCGGCTGCATCGGCGTCGGCACGCCGTTCGGCGTGGCGGCCAGCCTGGCACTGCCGGGCCGCACCGTCGTCGTCGCCACGGGCGACGGCTCGTTCGGCTTCAACGCGATGGAAATCGACACCGCAGCGCGCCACAAGGCGCCGGTGCTGATCGTCGTCGCCAACAACGGCAGCTGGGCGATCGAGGTGCGCGACCAGGAGGAAACGCACGGCAGGGTCGTCGGCACGCGGTTGCAGTTCGCCGATCATGCGGCGATGGCGCGCGCCTTCGGGCTGCACGGCGAGCGGGTCGAGCGGGTCGAGGACCTGCCGCCCGCAATCGAACGCGCCCTCGGCGCCGTCAAGGCCGGGGGACCGGCGCTGCTTGACGTGCTGGTGACGCCGGAGGCGGTGTCGTCGGATGCGAAATCCGGCCTCGCCTGGGTCCCCGATCTGCAGCCCCTGACGGCGTGGGACGACGCCGAGCGTCAATGGAGAAGTGCATGAGCATCGGCTTTTCGATTCCCGACGACCTGATCGCGCTGCAGGCGCGCGTGCGCGAGTTCGTCGCGGCCCAGGTGATCCCGCTGGAGGGCGACTCGCGCCAGACCCCGCACGGCCCGGAGCCGAGCCTCTGCCGTGAACTGATCGACCGGGCGCGCGGCGCCGGGCTGCTGTCGCCGCACGTCGCTCCCGAATACGGCGGTCTCGGCCTGACGCACCAGGGGCGCGCGATCGTCTTCGAGGAGGCCGGCTACTCGATGCTCGGCCCGGTCGCGCTCAACATCTTCGCGCCCGACGAAGGCAACATGCACCTGCTCGAGGCGGTCGCCACGCCCGCGCAGAAGGAACGCTGGCTGCGCCCGCTCGCGGCCGGCGAGATCCGCTCCTGCTTCTGCATGACCGAGCCGTCGCCCGGCGCCGGCTCCGACCCGTCGATGCTGAAGACCACCGCGCGCCCCGACGGCGACGGCGGCTACATCATCGACGGCCTGAAGTGGTTCATCACCGGGGCCGACGGCGCCAGGCTCGCGATCATCATGGCCAACGTGCCCGACGTTGGCGCGACCATGTTCCTGGCCGAAATGCAGTCGCCGGGCATCACGGTCGTGCGCACGATGGACACGCTCGACATCTCCTTTCCCGGCGGCCACGGCGTGGTGCGCTTCGAGGGCCTGCGGGTGGCCGCGAGCGACATCCTCGGCGAGCTCGGCCAGGGCTTTCGAAATGCGCAGGTGCGGCTCTCCCCGGCGCGACTGACGCACTGCATGCGCTGGCTCGGCGCGGCCCGCCGGGCGCACGACATCGCGATCGGCTACGCCCGCAACCGCACCGCCTTCGGCAAGCCGATCGGCGAGCACGAAGGCATCGGCTTCATGCTCGCCGACAACGAGATGGACCTGCACGCTGCGCGCCTGACGATCTGGCACTGCGCCTGGGTGCTGGACCAGGGCGGGCTCGGCCTCCACGAATCGAGCCGCGCGAAGGTGATGGTGTCGGAAGCGTTATGGCGCGTGGCCGACCGCTGCGTGCAGATCCTCGGCGGCCAGGGCGTGACCGGCGAAACGGTGGTCGGCCGCATCTTCGCCGACATGCGGGGCTTCCGCATCTACGACGGCGCCTCCGAGGTGCATCGCTGGAGCCTGGCCAAGCGCATCCTGAAAGGCGCGCGCCAGTGAGGGCGCCGGTCACCCTCGAGCCCGAGGGCCCCGACCGATTCGGATCGCGCCAGCGGGCCGAGGGTGCCGCCTGAATGCGGGTCATCGACTGCATCCCGAGTTCAGTGCCTTCCGGGTCAACTCCTATACTGCTTCGCATGAAAGAGCTGGCGACGCAACCCAAGCTGGTGGAGCAGGTGCAGGAGGCGATCTTGAACGAGATCACCGAAGGCAAGCTCGCCCCGGGCGAGCGCATCATCCAGGAACAGATCGCGCAGGAGCTCGGGGTGTCGCGTCAGCCGGTGCAGCAGGCGATGCTGCTGCTGCGCGACAAGGGCGTGCTGCGCGACGCGCCGGGCCGCGGGCTGATCGTCGCGCCCCTCGATCTCGACTACGTGCAGAGCCTGTACGAAGTGCGTGCCGTGATGGAGGGCCTCGCGTTCCGCAAGGCCTGCGAGTGCAATGCCGAGCGGGCGCGCAAGAGCGGGCCCGCGCTGATCACGAAGGGGCGCAAGGCGGTGAGGAGCAAGTCGGTGGCGGCGATGATCGCCGCCGACCGCGAGTTCCACGACTTCATCTACGAGCTGTCCCAGAACCCGTTGATCGCGCCGACGATGCAGGCGCAATGGACCTCCACCCAGCGCGTGATGGGCGAGGTGCTGATGCGCGACGAAAAACCTCGCGACATCTGGGACCAGCACGAGGCGATGCTGGCCGCCGTCATCGAAGGCGACCCCGAGAAGGCCGAAACGCTCGCCCGACAGCACGTGACGCAGGCGGCCAACTTCATGATCAGCCGCCTCGGCAGCAGGCGCAGCGAAGCGACAGTCTGACGAGGCGCCGCCGCGCGACGCGCTCGCACCGGCCTCGAATCGCTGATAGACATTTGATTGGACATCCGATGACCGACAGCACGCTCGCGTTCGTGAAGACCCGTGACCTGGACGTCGGCTACCTCGACAGCCGCGTCGGCGACCGGACCTGCCTGCTCGTGCATGGCTGGCCGGACGATGCCTCGACCTGGTCGCCGGTCGTGGCGCAGCTCGAAGCCCGGGGCGTGCGCGCCATCAGGCCCTACCTTCGCGGCTTCGGCCCGACGCGCTTTCTCGACCCAGAGGTCCGGCACTCTGGCCAGCTGACCGCCCTGGCGCTCGACCTGATCGACTTCATCGAGGCCCTCGACCTGCGCGACTTCGTCCTGGTGGGTCACGACTGGGGTGCGCGGATCAGCTACATGGCGGCCACACGGCTGGCCGACCGGATCAAGGGGCTGGTGTGCCTGTCGGTCGGCTACGGCACGAACAGCGCCGACCAGACCCTCGGCTTCGAGCAGGCCCGGCTCTACTGGTATCACTGGTACTTCGCGACGGAGCGCGGCAAAGCGGCATTGGCGGCCGACCCGAAAGCGTTCACGCGCCAACTCTGGCAGCACTGGTCGCCCTCCTACACGCTCGATGAATCGGAGTGGCAGAAGACCGCGCGTTCGTTCGAGAACCGCGACTGGGTCGACATCACGATCGACTCCTATCGACAACGCTGGGGACACGCCGACGGCGACCCGCGACTCGCGGCGGACGAAGCGTTCTTCGCGCAATGCCCTGCCATCTCGGTGCCGACCGTGGTCCTGCACGGGGACGAGGACGGCGCCACCCTGCCGGGCATGTCCGAGCACAAGGAGCGATTCTTCACCGGCGGCTACACGCGTCGCGTGTTGAGGGGGATCGGCCATTTCGTACCGCGCGAGGACCCCGCCAGCGTGGTCGAGGCCATCGTCCAGTCCTTCGATCGCTGAAGATCGGTCCGGGACTCATCGGACTCATCGGATGCGTGCGACTCATTCATTGAATTCGGACTTGCCAGGCCGCCCCCCCGCTGATTAGGCTCCGGCGGAGATACCGATAACCCGTGGCGCCCAGCGCCCATTCCTTGGAGACACGCATGACCGGATCCACCACCCATCGGCCGAAACGAGTCTGGCTGGCCATTGCGGCCTGCCTCGTCGCCGCCTCGGTGAGCACCGCGGCCACGGCCGCCGGCTCGCGCGACGACGCGATCTTGGTCGTCGACACCGACAAACTGCAATGGAAGGACTACCCCGGCCTGCCGGGTGTCACCTTCACCGTCGTGAACGGCAATCCGAGCGGGCCCGGGCTCTACACCATCCGCGCCAAGTTCGCGCCGCACAAGATGAGCCAGCCGCACTGGCACCCGGAAACGCGCTACGTGACGGTCATGAAAGGCACCTGGTGGACCGGCACCGGGGCGAAGTTCGATCCTGAGTCGACCTCCCCGGTGAAGACGGGCGGATTCGCGGTCCACACGCCGAAGGAGATCCATTACGACGGCGCGAAGGACGAAGAAGTGATCGTGCAGATCACCGGTGTCGGGCCGAGCGGCACCATTCCGGTCAATCCGGACGGAACGGACAAGAAATAGCTTCGGAGGCTGAGCGTCTTTCATTGATCGCACGGCCGGCGCGCCGCTGAGTCGAGTCGCCTTCGCCTTCGCTGCGCCGACTCAACCGAACACCGGGAACGCTTCGAAGCGGCCGCGCAGCACCGCGGCGGAGTCCGGCAGCCCGAGCCAGCCGTCGGTGACCGTCGAGTAGACGCGGCGGAAGTCGCTGGTGTGCACGAGGTTGTCGTCGGCGGTGCGGCGGGCGAGATCCGGCGGCTCGCCGTACTGGCCGCCGTGCACCGGCTTGCCGGCGAGGAACATCGGCCCGGCCGTGCCGTGGTCGGTGCCGAGATTGGCGTTCTCCGGCACGCGCCGCCCGAATTCGGAAAAAGCCATCAGCACCACGTCGTCGGCGCGGCCGATGCGTTCGATGTCGCGCAGGAAGCCGGCAACGGCATCGGACACGTAGGTCAGCAGGCGTTGATGCTGATCGACCTGTTGCACATGCGTGTCGAAGGCGTTGTTGCGAACCGAAACGTAATAGAGCCGGGTCGGCATGCCGGCGGCGATCAGCGCGGCCACCTTCGGCAGATCCAGCCCGACGAGCCCGTAGTCCACCGGCGTGCGGTAGCGGGCGCAGGCCTCCCGCACGCGCGTCGACTCCTCGCGTGCGCTCTGGGCGATCTCGTGCAGATAGCGCCGCGTCGCGCTGGCGTCGGCGCGCGGCGGGGTGTCGCGGTCGACCAGACCACGCTCTTCGAACGGTGCGCGGCGTACGAAACGATCGGGATCGTCGAAGACCACCGGTACCTGGCCGCGGCTGCGCACCGCGAGCGACTGCGTGGACGCGATGTTGACGATGAAGCCCGGATCGCCGCCCGGCTGCAGCGCGTCGCCGAGCCGGCCGATCCAGCCGGTCTCCTCGCCGCTGTTGGGCGCCGCCGTGTGCCAGTACGCCATCGAGGCGAAGTGCGAGAAGCTCGGCTGCTCGTAGCCGCAGCCGTGAACGATCGCGAGCCGACCGTCCTTGTAGAGGCGCTCGAAGCCGGCCATGCCCGGGTTCAGGCCGAAGCGCCCGTCGAGCTTGCGGACGCGGTCCGGCCGGATGCCGATGCGCGGGCGCAACCGGTAGTAGATGTCGTCGGCATGGGGCACGACGGTGTTCAGCCCGTCGTTGCCGCCGGACATCTCGAGCACGACGAGGATGCGCTCGGGCGACCCGCCGCCGGCCGCAGGCGCGGCCGCGCGCGAGGCAGCAAACGGCAGCGCCAGCCCGGCGGCGAGCAACGCGCGGCGCATCGGCTGCATCGGCCCTGGGGAGGAATGAATCGCCATGGGCCTCAATCGAGCTGGTAGTCCGGGCTGCTCAGCATCAGGTGCAGCAGCATGCGCAGGCCGTCTTCCATGTAGGTGCTGGCCCGTTGGATGCGATCGGTGCCGAGTTGTTCGGTCAGGAAGGCGCTCCACGCCGCACGATCGTCGGCCGCCATCGGCACGCTGAAGAAGCGCTGCGCGAACAGATCGACCACCTCGCCCGATGTTTCCGCGCCGCCTTCCCGCACCATCGCGCCGAGGTCGATGCGGGCGAAGGTGCGCGGAATCGGCTTGATCACCTCGACCGCCTTCTGCCAGCCGCGATAGCTGCCGTAGCGGGTGTTGAAGTCTTCCTCGCGGTCGACCTTGCGCGCCGATTCGGACATCGCGGCGCCCTCGCCCATCGCCGCGTTGCCCTCGGGCACCGTTGCCGCCGTCACGTCGAGCCCGCGCGAGATGCGCTCGTGCACGCCGCGCACCTCGGCGCCGACGGTGATCAGCGGCTGCCGGTCGTTGGAGACGGCCATGAAATCCGGAAACATCAGGTCCCGCACGACATTGCCGCGCTCGATCAGCAGGCCCGGCGTGATCCATGCCCGGCCGTAGGCCCAGCCGGCCACGGTGGGCGGGTGCAGCAGGTGCTGCCCGAGCGCACGCGTCGCCTCGTTGAAATCCGGCAGGCCCGGCACGTCGCGGAGGCCGAGCTTGCGGTAGGTCGAGACCAGCAGTTCGACCGGGCTCTTGATGCGGGTGCCCACCGACGCGGCGCTGTAGAAGTCCCGCGACAGGAAGATCGTCTCGAGCAGGGGCGCGAGTTCGTAATGGTTCTCACGCAGCACGGCCCCGAGGTGTTGCCGGGTTCGCGGCGAGAGATCCTCGCGGACGAAGAAGCGGTAGAGGCGGCCGGCGATGTACTCGGCCGTCGCCGGCTGCGCGAGGATCAGGTCGATCGCCTGAACGCCATCGAAGCGCCCCGTGTGGCCGAACACGGTCTTCGGGCCGTCGTCGTGGCGCTCCGCGTCAACGACAAAGCGCAGGCCGCGCGCATTCCAGCCGGTGAAAGCACGCGCGGACTCGCGGATGTCCTGCTCGCTGTAGCGGCCGACACCCATCGTGAACATCTCGAGAATCTCGCGCGCGAAGTTCTCGTTGGGCGCGTCCTTGACGTTCACGCCGGCATCGAGGAAGGCGAGCATCGCGGGATCCTGCGCCACGGCGATCATCAGGTCGCGGAAATTACCCAGGCCGCGGCGCTGGAGCAGCTCGATCTGCGCGAGCATCTTCCGGTGGTCGCGCACCTTGTCCTCGTGAGTCGCGAAGTGGCCGTGCCAGAAGAGGGCCATCTTCTCGACCAGCGGCCGGCGCGTCACCAGCATGCGGTTGGCCCACCAGTAGTCGATACGGTTGCATTCGAGCGCACTCGCCCGCAGCCAGAAGAAGAACTTGTCGACCACGGGCTGGAGCCGCCGGTTGCCGGCCGGCTTGACGTCGACGCCGAGCGCCCGGCCCTGCGCCTTGGCGGTGTCGGTGACGAGCGGACGGCTCTCGGGGAACGGATCGATGCCGGCGTCGGGAATGTCCGAGGGCTGGAACCGACCGACCGCCGGATCGTCCGCCTCCTGCGGCCGCACGAGCGCGGCCACCGCGGCCCGCGGGCCGAGGGCGAGGTAGCGCTGAACGTCTTTCGGCGTCGCACCGAAACCGGCGCGTTCGAGCAGGTGGGCAACCCGTTCGCGACGCCAGTCCGCGGCGCTGATCGGCCGCAGGTCATCGACCCAGTCCGGCGGCGCCTCCGGCATGTCCGAGACCAGCGCCGCGGCGAAGCCGGGCATCGCGGCCAAGAGGGCGAACAGGCACCCGATCCGGCCGACCCATCGATTCATCGTCATGCGTTCCGGACTCGGCTTCGCGCGACGCGACGCGACGCCTTGATGCGACGCGAGACCAGTGCACAGCGGGACGGGGCGCGGAGGCATAAGCGCATGCAAGCCACCCGTTCAACGCCTTGCCGACACCAGCAAGCAGCGGCGCTCCCGACACGACAGGAGCCGGGACATTGAGACGGCAAGAATTGAGGGATTGAGCAGCACCGCAGCGTGTAGCGACGTTCGGACGCTCCTGCCAGTCGGTGCCCGCAAGGCCAGGTGCGACCCGGCACCCTGACTGGCGCTTCGCGGTGACGCTGGCAGGGCCTGGCAAGCTGACGAGCTCCGTCCATGTTGGTCAGCTATCCGCCAGCGTAGAGGGGCAGACGACGGACAACCTCGGCAACCGCATCGGCTTCACGCTCGACAACGGCGGCAATCAGACCGTCGAGACCGTCAGGGAATAAGGTTATTGATCTTGCGAAATTTTGGTGGGCCCTGAGTGACTCGAACACTCGACCTACGGATTAAGAGTCCGCTGCTCTACCAACTGAGCTAAGAGCCCCACACTTGAATCAACCGCCGAACCTGTCCGCCGACCTGCCAGCAACCGCTGGTGGGTTGTGCGGGGCTCGAACCCACGACCAATAGATTAAAAGTCTACTGCTCTACCAACTGAGCTAACAACCCGGCAAGCCT
>CAZZWY010000073.1:0-10962 GCA_964657785.1 uncultured Acetobacteraceae bacterium | reverse complement strand
GGCCGGCCACCTGCTCCAGCCACTGCGGCTCGATCGTCGCGATGCCGCGGCCGAAGAGACGGGTCGTCTCGACGAGTTCGGCCGCGACGATCCAGCGCCCCGGCTTCTTCGACAGGTTCGCGCCCGGGTGCTTGTAGAAGCGGATGCCGCGCGCGCCGAGGTAGAAGTCGTCCTCGTCGCTCTTGAAGCCGATGTTGCCGAGCAGGCCCGAGAGCATCGACAAGTGCAGCTGCTCGTAGGTCGCGGGCGTGCCGTTCAGGCGCCACTGGTGTTCGGCGACGACGGTCGAGAGCTGCGAATGAATGTCGCGCCACTCCCGCACGCGGCGCGGCGAGAGGAAGTTCTCGCGCAGCAGCTGCTCCTGGCGCCGCACCGAGAGCTTGGCCTCGCCGGCTTTCGCCGCACCCGCGCCGCGGATGTCCTCCAGCCACTTCCAGAGCTTCAGGTCGCCGACGAATTCGCTCTTTTCGTCGTCGAATTTGCGGTGCGCGGCATCGGCGGCCTGCTGCTGGTCGATCGGCCGGTCGCGCACGTCCTGGACGCTGAACGCGCTCGCGATGACGAGCACCTCGGTCAGCGCTTCGCGGGACCGCGCCTCGAGGATCATCCGGCCGACTCTCGGGTCGAGCGGCAGCCTCGCGAGCTCGCGGCCGATCGGCGTCAGCTCGTTCGCGTCGTCGACCGCGCCGAGCTCGGCGAGCAATTGATAGCCGTCGGCGATGGCCCGTTTCGGCGGCGGCTCGAGAAACGGAAAATCCTCAACCGTGCCGAGGGCGAGCGACTTCATCCGCAGGATCACGCCGGCGAGCGACGAGCGAAGAATCTCCGGGTCGGAGTAGGCCGGCCGTTCGGAGAAATCCTTCTCGTCGTAGAGGCGGATGCAGATGCCGTTGCTCACCCGCCCGCAGCGGCCCGCACGCTGGTTGGCCGCCGCCTGGCTGACCGGCTCCACCAGCAGCTGCTCGACCTTGTTCCGGTAGCTGTAGCGCTTCACGCGCGCGGTGCCGGCATCGATCACGTACTGGATGCCCGGCACCGTGAGCGACGTCTCGGCGACATTGGTCGCGAGCACGATGCGGCGGGCGCTGTGCGGCTCGAATATCCAGTCCTGTTCCTGCTGGCCCAGCCGCGCGAAGAGCGGCACGACCTCGACGCCGGGCGGGTGGTGCCGGCGCAGGTGGTCGGCCGCCTCCCGGATCTCGCGCTCGCCGGGCAGGAAGACGAGGACGTCACCGCCGCCCGGGGCGCCGCTTCCGGTTCCGCGCCAGAGTTCGTCGACCGCGGCGGCAATGGCGTCGTTGAGGCCGAACTCGCGGCTTTCTTCGAACGGCCGCCAGCGCTGCTCGACCGGGAACAGGCGCCCGGACACCTGGATCACCGGCGCCGGCCCCGCCGCCGATTCGAAATGCCGGGCGAAGCGGTCGGCGTCGATCGTCGCGGAGGTCACGACGACCTTGAGGTCGGGCCGTCGCGGCAGGATCTGGCGCAGGTGCCCGAGCAGGAAGTCGATGTTGAGGCTGCGTTCGTGGGCCTCGTCGATGATGATCGTGTCGTAGGCGCGCAGCAGCGGGTCGGTCTGCGTCTCGGCGAGGAGAATGCCGTCGGTCATGAGCTTGATGCTCGCCCCGGGGCCGAGCCGGTCCTGGAAGCGGACCTTGTAGCCGACGACTTCGCCGAGCGGCGTCGCGAGCTCGGTGGCGATGCGCTTGGCCACGCTCGTCGCCGCGATCCGGCGGGGCTGGGTGTGGCCGATCAGCCGGCCGCCGCCGTCGGGTGATCCGGCCTTGCCACGGCCGAGCTGCAGCGCGATTTTCGGCAACTGCGTCGTCTTGCCCGAACCGGTTTCCCCGCAAACGATCACCACCGGGTGGTCTCGCATCGCCGCGGCGATTTCCGCGCGCCGCGCCGACACCGGCAGCGCTTCGGGGAAGGTGATGGGCGGGAGCGGCGACGCGCTGGCGAGAGGCGGTCGAGGGATCGTTTCGGAGCGGGACATCGGTGCGTGAATTATCTCCGCTGGCGTTTTCCCTGAGGGATTCGAGTTTCGAATAGGGCGCAATTAGTCCAAAATCGGATGATTACAAGAGGGTTTACATCGCGTTGCAAACCCGTCCAGAAACGCGTCGGCAATCGCCTCTTTTCCATCTTGATCCTTCCTGTTGGAGACACACCATGACCCGTTCCCGTTCGCTTCTCGTCGCCCTTGCATTGGCCGGCGCCGCCAGCCACACCTTCGCCGCAGACCCGATCAAGATCGGCGTCGACGGCCCCTTCACCGGCGGTTCGTCGTCGATGGGCGTGAGCATGCGTGACGGCGTGCGCCTCGCGATCGACGAGATCAACAAGTCGGGCGGCGTGCTCGGCCGGCAACTCGTCGCCGTCGAGCGCGACGACGAAGCGAAGAACGAACGCGGCGTGCAGATCGCGCAGGAGTTCATCAACAAGGAGAAGGTGGCCGTCGTCGTCGGCTACATCAACACCGGTGTCGCGCTCGCGTCGCAGCGCTTCTTCCAGGAAGCGAAGATCCCGGTGCTCAACAACGTCGCGACCGGCTCGGTCATCACCCATCAGTTCGACAAGGAGCCCGAGAACTACGTCTTCCGCAACGCCGCGCACGACAGCATCCAGGCACCGATGATCGTCGAGGAAGCGGTGACCCGCCGCGGCTACAAGAAGCTCGCGATCCTCGCCGACTCGACCAACTACGGCCAGCTCGGCCGCCAGGATCTGGAGACGGCCCTGAAGGCCAAGGGCATCACGCCCGTCGCGACCGAAAAATTCAACATCAAGGACGTCGACATGACGGCCCAGCTGCTGAAGGCCAAGGAAGCGGGCGCCGAAGCCGTGCTCACCTACGGCATTGGCCCCGAGCTCGCGCAGATCGCCAACGGCATGACCAAGCTCGGCTGGAAGGTGCCGATCGTCGGCAGCTGGACGCTCTCGATGGCGAACTACATCGACAACGCCGGCCCCGGCGGCGAGGGCACGCGCATGCCGCAGACCTTCATCCAGGAGCCGACGAACGCCAAGCGCCAATCGTTCATCATCAGCTACCTGAAGACCTTCAACCCGAAGAACGCGCGCATGGATTCGCCGGTCTCCGCCGCGCAGGGCTACGACTCGATCTACCTGCTTGCGGCCGCCATCAAGCAGGCCGGCAGCACCGAGGGCCCGAAGATCAAGGCCGCCCTCGAGGACCTGAAGTCGCCGGTCGAAGGCGTCGTCACGACCTACAACAAGCCGTTCAGCAAGACCGATCACGACGCGATCAGCGCCAACATTCCGGTCTTCGGCGAGGTCAAGGGCGGCAAGGTGGTCTACGCCTACGCCGACGACCAGAAGAAGGCCTCGGTCGTTCAGGTGAAGAAGTAGGCGGCGACGCCCCGGGCGGCCTGTCCCCGAGGCAGGCCGTGGCGCCGCTCCGCGGGTTTGCCTCGGGCGGCCTTTGCGCAGCACCGCCTTAAAGTCCGATCCACCCGCGACCCACCCCGCGCGACGACTCGAGTCCGCGCACCGAAGGCCTGCATGCACATCCTGACCCAACTGATCTTCAGCGGCATCGCGCTCGGGATGATCTACGCCGTGATCGCCTTCGGCTATCAGCTGACCTTCGCGACGTCCGACACGCTCAATTTCGGCCAGGGCGATGCGCTGATGCTCGGTGCCCTCGTCGGCCTCTCGCTCGTCGGACTCGGCGTCAATTACTGGCTGATGATTCCGCTGGTCTGCCTTTTCGGTGCCTTGCAGGGCGCGGTGGTCGAACGCATCGGCGTGCGGCCGGCGATCAAGATCAAGTCCGAGTTCGGCTGGATCATGTCGACGATCGCGCTCGGCATCATCTTCAAGAACGTCGCCGAGAACGTCTGGGGGCGCGATGACCTCAAGTTCCCCTCGCCGCTGCCGGAATCGCCGCTGCACCTGCTGGGCGCCAACGTTCTGCCGATGGAGATCCTCGTCGTCGTCGGCGCGGTGGCGATGATGCTCGCCGTCGAATTCTTCAACCGCAAGACGATCTACGGCAAGGCCGTCGTCGCGACCTTCAACGACCGGGACGCCGCCAAGCTGATGGGCATCAACACCGGCCTCGTGATCACGTTCTCGTACGCCCTCTCGTCGATGACCGCGGCCTTCGCCGGCGTACTGATCGCCCCGCTCACGCTGACCGGCGCGACGATGGGCGCGGTGCTCGGCCTGAAGGCCTTCGCCGTCGCCATCATCGGCGGGTTGACCAGCGGCATGGGAATCATCGTCGGCGGGATCATCCTCGGCATCGCCGAGACGACGACGGGCTTCTATCTCAGCACCGGCTACAAGGACGTGCCCGGCCTCGTGCTCCTGCTGATCGTGCTGGCCGTGCGCCCGGCGGGGCTGTTCGGCAAGTCGGCCATCAAGAAAGTCTAAATTTATGCTGCCCCCCAGCTCACTTCGTTCGCGGCCCCCCGAGGGGGCGCGTCAGCCCCTTCGGGCGGCCGGGCGGGACTGACATGCCCCGAAGTCAACTCCTGCTCGCCGCGTTCGGCATCGTCGCGCTGCTCCTCTTTCCGATCCTCGACCCGAATCCCTACAACATCCACCTGCTCGAGACGATCCTCATCTATGCGATCGTCCTTTTCGGGCTCGACATCGTGGTCGGCTACACCGGGCAGGTGTCGCTCGGCCACGCGGGCCTCTTCGGCGTCGGCGCCTACACCGCCGGCGTGCTGGTGCTGAAACTCGACCTCTCGATGTGGCTCACGGTGCCAGCGTCGATCCTGCTCACCGCCGGCTTCGGGGCCCTGCTCGCGCTGCCCGCGCTGCGCGTCTCCGGGCCCTACCTCGCGATGGTCACGCTCGCGTTCGGCACGATCATCGCGATCCTCATCAACGAGATGAGCTTCCTCACCGAAGGGCCGATGGGGATCAAGCTGCAGAAGCCGGTGCTCTTCGGCCACAAGCTCGACGAGCGCGAGTTCTACTGGGTCGTCGTGCTGCTGATGGTGCTGGCGCTCGTCTTCGTCCACCGGACGCTCCGCTCGCACCTCGGCCGGGCGTTCGAGGCGTTGCGCGGCAGCCCGGTCGCCTCCGACTGCATGGGCGTCTCGGTGTACCGCTACAAGGTCTACGCCTTCGTCATCAGCGCCGGGCTCGCGGGGCTCGCGGGCAACCTCTATGCCTACTCCGAGCAGTACATCTCGCCCAACTCGTACAACTTCGAGCTGACGGTGCTCTTTCTGCTCGGCATCATCATGGGCGGCCGCAAAAGCCGCATCGGCGCGATCCTCGGCGCCGCGATCATCGTGCTGCTCCCGAAACTGCTCGACGACATCGACGCCTTCCGCGGCGTCGCGGTCGGGCTGGCGCTGATCGTCGCGGGCTGCGCGGTCGTCGCCGTGCGGCGCGGCAAGTCGACACCGGCGCAGATGGCGATTCCGGTGGTCGGCACGACTCTGCTGGCCGGCCTGTCGTTCGAGCTGCAGTCGATGACCGACTGGCGGCTCTCGATCTTCGGCGTGATCACGCTCTTCGTCGTCTACTACCTGCAGGACGGCATCGTCGGCTTCGTGCGCGCGGCGCTCAACCGCAAGCCGCCGGTGCCTGTCGAGGCGCCGACCGCCACGTCGAACGATGCGCTTTCCACCGCCGCGACGAGCTCGGCGCCGGAATTGCTCACGGTGAAGGGCGTCGTGATGCAGTTCGGCGGCCTGAAAGCGCTCAACGACGTGAGCCTCTCGATTCGCCGCGGCACCATCCATGGCCTGATCGGCCCGAACGGTTCCGGCAAGAGCACGATGATGAACGTGCTGACCGGCATCTACGTGCCGACCGCCGGGGAGATCCGGTTCGACGGCCAGTCGGTCGTCGGGCGCACCTCGTCGGCCATCGCGCTCTCGGGCATCGCGCGGACCTTCCAGAACGTGCAGCTCTTCGGCGAGATGACCGCGCTGCAGAACGTCCAGGTGGGTCTGCATCACACCTTTGCGAGCAACCTCGGGGACGTGGCGATCGGAACCGGCCGCTACCGCCGCGAGAGCCAGGCCGCCGCTGACCGCGCCCTCGGGCTGCTGCGCTTCGTCGGCCTGGCCGACCTGGCGTTCGAGCAGGCGCGCAATCTCCCCTACGGCAAGCAGCGCCTGCTCGAGATCGTTCGCGCGCTGGCGCTCGACCCGCGCCTGCTGCTGCTCGACGAACCCGCCGCCGGCCTGACCGCGCCCGACATCCGCGAGCTCGTCGGCTTCATCCGCAAGATTCGCGACCACGGTGTCACGGTGATCCTGATCGAGCACCACATGGACGTCGTCATGAGCATCTGCGACACCGTCTCGGTGCTCGATTTCGGCCAGAAGATCGCCGAGGGCGCGCCGGCGCTGGTGCAGGCCGACGCCAAGGTCGTCGAGGCCTATCTGGGCGGCCAGGCGGCCTGACTCGCGTGGCGACGTATCGAAAAGGCACCCGTCCCCCATGTTGAGCATCAAGAACCTCGTCGCCGGCTACGGCAAGGTGCAGGTCCTTCACGGCATCTCGATCGACGTGCCGAAGGGCCAGGTCGTGACGCTGATCGGATCCAACGGCGCCGGCAAGACGACGACGATGCGCGCGGTCTCCGGAATGATCGCCCCGGGCTCGGGCGAGATCACCCTCAACGGCCGCCGCATCGACGGGCTCGAGTCCTACACGATCGCCAAGCTCGGCCTCGCGCACTCCCCCGAAGGCCGTCGCGTGTTCGCGACCATGACGGTCGCCGACAACCTCACCCTCGGCGCCTTCCCACGCCTCACCGGCAGCCGGCCGAAGGGCGACGTGCCGGGCGATCTGGAGCGCGCGCTCGAGCTGTTCCCGCGCCTGAAGGAGCGCCGCACGCAGCTTGCGGGAACGCTCTCGGGCGGTGAGCAACAGATGCTCGCGATGGCCCGGGCCGTGATGCTGAACCCGGAGGTCGTGCTGCTCGACGAACCGTCGATGGGCCTCGCGCCCATCCTCGTCGCCGAGGTGTTCAGGATCATCGAGCGGCTCAAGAGCGAAGGCGTCACGATGCTGCTGGTCGAGCAGTTCGCCGCGGCGGCGCTCGGCGTCGCCGACTACGGCTACGTGCTCGAAAACGGCCGCATCTCGGTCCACGGGCCGGCGGAACGGCTGCGCGACGACCCGGCCGTCAAGGCCGCCTACCTGGGCGGCGCCGGGCACTGATCCGGCCCTGCGCCGCATCCCGGCCCGCCCCGCCCGTGCGCGCTCGAGTGCCGCACCGCCCCATGCGTCGGAAGCCCGCGTGCCAGAATCGCGCCGGTCTTCTTCCAGCGAGCGCGATCCCTTGGACCTTGTCTTTCCGCATACGTTCGTGCCGTGGTTTCGAGCCGTCGCGCCGCACATCCACGCGTATCACGGCAAGACGTTCGTCGTCGCGATCACCGGCGAGCTGATCGCGGCCGGCAAGCTCAATTCCTTCGCGCAGGACTTGTCGATCCTGCAGGCGATGGGCATCAAGCTGGTGCTGGTGCACGGGTTTCGTCCGCAGGTCAACGAGCAGTTGCGATCCAAGGGGCACACCGCGCGTTACAGCCACGGGCTGCGAATCACCGACGCGGTCGCGCTCGACTCGGCCCAGGAAGCAGCCGGACAGTTGCGCTTCGAAATCGAAGCAGCGTTCTCCCAGGGATTGCCGAATACGCCGATGGCCAATGCGATCGTCCGGCTGGTATCGGGCAATTTCCTGACGGCGCGCCCGGTCGGCATCGTCGACGGTGTCGACTTCATCCACAGCGGCGTCGTGCGCAAGGTCGACGGGGCGGCAATCCGGCGCGCGATCGATACCGGTGCCATGGTGCTGCTGTCGCCGTTCGGTTTTTCACCCACCGGAGAGGCCTTCAACCTGACGATGGAAGACGTGGCGACCGCCACCGCGGTGGCGCTCCAGGCGGACAAGCTCCTGTTCGTCACCGAGATCGCCGGCATTCACGAAGATCCGTCCGATACCGAATCTCCGATCGATACCGAGCTCGCGCTGGCGGACGCGGAACGCCTGCTCGGGCAGTTGCCCAAACCCCTGCAGCCGAGCGACACGGCCTTCTACCTGCAATATTGCGTCCGGGCATGCCGCGGCGGCGTCGAGCGCTCGCACATTTTGCCGTTTTCGATGGACGGGGCGATCCTGATGGAGGTTTTCACCCACGACGGGATCGGCACCATGGTGGTCGATGAAAAACTCGAGAGCCTGCGCGAGGCGACCTCCGACGACATCGGCGGCGTGTTGCAGATCATCCGGCCGTTCGAGCAGGACGGCACGCTCGTTCGGCGCAACCGCACGGAAATCGAGCGCGACATCGGCCACTACACGGTCATCGAGCACGACGGCATTATTTTCGGCTGTGCGGCGCTCTACCCTTACCCCGAAGCGAAGACCGCGGAAATGGCGGCATTGACGGTCTCGCCGGAAGTGCAGAGCCAGGGGGACGGCGAGCGGATACTCAAGCGTGTCGAACAACGCGCCCGGGCGATGGGGCTGGAGACGATTTTCGTGCTGACGACGCGCACGATGCACTGGTTCATCAAGCGCGGTTTCGAAGTGGTCGACCCGGAGTGGCTCCCGGACGCCAGGAAGAAAAAGTACAACTGGGATCGTCGCTCCCAGGTGCTCGTGAAAAGGCTTGCCTAGCCGTACCCAGCCCGTGGGCGCCGGCGCCTGTCTGGTCGCCACGCACTGCGGTGCCCCTGTTTTCAAATCGAGGAGACCCCATGCCGCGAACCGTCCAATGCATTCATCTCAAGAAGGAAGCCGAAGGGCTCGACTACGCCCCGTACCCGGGTGAGCTGGGAAAGAAAATTTACAATTCCGTCAGCAAGGAAGCCTGGCAGTTGTGGATGAAGCATCAGACGATGCTGGTCAACGAGAATCGGCTGAACCTCGCCGATCAACGCGCACGTCAGTATCTGGCGCGTCAGATGGAAAGCTTTTTCTTCGGCGGCGGTGTCGAGCAGCCGGCAGGTTATGTTCCGCCTCCGGCCTGACGCCGGACGAAGCGTCGAGGATGGAAGTTCGCACCGGCGCGGGAGCTACCCCGCAGTCGGGATATCCAGGGTCATTCGAACAGGCTTGCAGCGCGAGACGGCGTATGAATAGAATAGCGGCTGGGTTATTCAATCATCCGGCCTAAAAAGGAGCACTCCGAATGGCAACGCTACAGGAACTGATCGCGCAGAAGGAAGCACTCGAGCGAGAAATCGAGCTCACGCAGAAGCAGGACCGCTCGGAGGCCCTTAACAAGATCCGCACGCTGATGAGCCAATATGGTTTGTCGATGGCCGATCTTTCGGGCAAGTCCTCGGGCCGGGGAGCCGCTCGCGATGCCAGCGCCAATGGCGGCGGCTCGAAAGTCGCCGCGAAGTACCGCAATACCGCGACCGGGGATACCTGGAGTGGTCGCGGCCTGCAGCCCAAGTGGCTGAGGGCGGCACTCGCCGCCGGCAAGAAAATAGAAGAATTCGCCGTTTGAACGGTTTTTGATGCGGGAATAGGGGCGGTCGGGCCGCCTCCTCCCGGATCGGCGTCGCCCTCATCGAGAACGTCGCCGACGGCAAGATGCCGCCTGGCGGGCGGGGACCGGCGGCGCGGTGTTCGCGGCCCGCCGGCGATCGTCAGAGGCACCGTTAGACTTGCCCCGTGATCCCCGCCTCGTTCCTCCATGACCTCCTCGCACGAACCGATATCGTCGAGGTGATCGGCGGGCACGTGCAGCTCAAGAAGGGCGGCGCGAACCTGATGGGGCTCTGCCCCTTTCACGGGGAGAAGTCCCCCAGTTTTTCGGTGAGCCCGGCCAAGCAGTTCTATCACTGCTTCGGCTGCGGTGCGAGCGGCGACGCGATCAAATTCCTGACCGAGTACACCGGCGCGAGCTTCCTCGACGCCGTCCAGGACCTGGCGCAGCGCGTCGGGTTGAGCGTCCCCGACGACGACACGACGCCTGCCGAACGCGAACAGGCTGCCGCGCAAAAGCAGCGCCGCGCGACATTGAGCGACGTGCTCGTCCGCGCCGCAGACCATTACCGCAGGCAGCTGAAGGCCAGTCCGCGCGCCATCGACTATCTGAAGGGCCGTGGCTTGAACGGCGAGGTCGCGGCGCAGTTCGGGCTCGGCTACGCGCCGGAAGGCTGGCGCGGGCTCGCCAGCGTCTACCCTCACTACGACGATCCGCTGCTCGCCGAAAGCGGCCTGGTCATTACCCACGAGAGCGAGACGGGCGACGCCGCCGAGACGAAACGCTACGACCGGTTCCGTGACCGCATCATGTTCCCGATCCGCTCGGTGCAGGGCGAAGTCATCGGCTTCGGCGGCCGGGTGCTCGACCGCGGTGAACCGAAGTATCTGAATTCGCCCGAAACCCCCGTCTTCAGCAAGGGCCGCGAACTCTATGGCCTCTTCGAGGCACGAGCCGCCATGCGCCAGCGCGGCCATGCGCTCGTCGTCGAGGGCTACATGGACGTCGTCGCGCTTGCCCAGTCGGGCTTCGGCCACGCGGTCGCGACCCTCGGCACCGCCTGCACGGCCGAGCATGTGCAAAAGCTGTTTCGCTTCACCGACTCGGTGGTGTTCAGTTTCGACGGCGACGCTGCCGGCCGGCGAGCCGCCGCGCGCGCGCTCGAGGCGAGCCTGCCGCACGCGACCGACACCCGCACGGTGCGCTTCCTGTTCCTTCCCGCCGAGCACGATCCCGACTCGTTCGTGCGCGAGTTCGGTGCCGCGGCGTTCGAGGCCCGCGTCGCCGAGGCGGTGCCCCTGTCGCGGCAGATCATCGAGATGGCCGGCGAGGCGCAGGACCTGCAGACCGCCGAAGGACGCGCGCACCTTCTCGCCAGCGCCAAGCCGCTCTGGCTCGCACTGCCCGACGGCGCCCTGAAGCGACAGCTGCTGGGCGATTTCGCGGCGGTCGGACGCCTGCAGACCGACGAGTTGCGGTCGATGGACTGGGTGAGCCGCTCGATCCGCGGCAAGGC
>CAZZWY010000072.1:0-11018 GCA_964657785.1 uncultured Acetobacteraceae bacterium | reverse complement strand
AACCGCGCCCTGAACAGCGCTTCTGACCGCGCCCCACCGCCCACGCCGGCGACGGCCACTGAATGATTGCCCGATGAAACATCAATTCCTTCGAATGGCGCTGGTGCTCGGCCTGCTTTCGGCGATCGGCCCGTTCGCGATCGACATGTACCTGCCGGCCCTGCCCGTGATCGGCACGGCGCTCGGTGCCGACATGCACGCCGTGCAGCTGAGTCTCATGGCCTTCTTCATTTCGTTCGCGATCAGCCAGATCGTCTACGGGCCTGCGTCCGACATCTTCGGGCGCAAGCCGCCGCTCTACGTCGGCATCGCGCTCTTCATCGTCGGCAGCGTCGGCTGCGCCTGGGCGCCCGACATCGATTGGCTGATCGCGTTCCGCTTCCTGCAGGGGCTTGGCGGCGGCGCGCCCATCGTCGTGCCGCGAGCGATCGTTCGCGACCTGCACACCGGCGCCGAGGCGACTCGCCTGATGGCGCTGCTGATGCTCGTCTTCAGCGTGTCCCCGATCCTCGCGCCGCTGATCGGCAGCCTGGTGATCGACGCGGCCGGGTGGCGCGCGATCTTCGGGGTGGTCGGCGCGATCGGCGTTGTCGGCCTGGCGCTCACCGCGTTCGTGCTCGAAGAAACGCGCCCTGCCCCCCAACGTTCGCAAAGCGATCTGACCAGCACGATGGCAGCCTTCACGCTGCTGCTGCGGGATGCGCGCTTCATGGGCCTGACCGCGATCGGCGCCTTCGGCATGGCCGCCTTCTTCATCTACCTCGCCAATTCGTCGTTCGTGCTGATCGGCCACTACGGCCTCACGCCGCGCCAGTACAGCCTCGCCTTCGCGGTCAACGCCGCCTCCTTCATCGGCGTCTCGCAGCTCGCCGGCACGCTGGTCGCGCGCCACGGGCTGCCGCGTCTGGTGGCGGCGTCGGTCACCGGTTTCGCAGTGACCATGTGCGCGCTGCTGGCCCTGAACCTGGGCGGGGTCGACCGGCTCGACGTGATGATCGTCATGCTGATGATCGGGTTCGGCTTTCTCGGGCTCGTGGTCCCGACGACCTCGGTGATGGCGCTCGACGCGCACGGCCCGATCGCCGGCGCCGCCTCGGCGCTCATGGGCACCTTGCAGCTCATGATGGGGGCGGTCGTGATCGCGGCCATGAGCGCCGTCGTCGATGGCACCGCCCGGCCGATGCTGGGCGGGATCGCGCTGGCGGCCGTCATCTCGCTGGCGATGGCCTGGCTGACACTGCGCCGGAAGCCGCGACACGCAGCGCTCGTGGCCGACGACTCGGTGTGAAGCGCCGCGGGGGCATCGCGGCAGGCCGATGCCGCCGCGAGCTCCGCGGGTCTCGGGATCAGTGGCTGATCATCCAGGGGCGCTTTGACGGAAATACCTTGTTGCCGTTCGCCCCGGTGAGCGTCGCCCCGCGCTTGCCCGTTCCGCAGCAGCCGCAGCCTGAAGGGTGCTTGAGCCGCGAATACTCGCCGGAACGCTTCGGCTCGTGACGCGCCCGTTCGTTGGTGGCGAACGCGCTGCGCGCGCCGGCTTCCATCAACGCGAGTTGCGGCGCGGCGACGAACACGCGTGGCGCCGCAGCGCCGCAGCCGGGACATGCCACGGGCTCGTCGCGCTCGCTCAGGCGCCGGATCGCATCGAAGCCGCCGCAGTCGCCGCAGGCGTAGTCGTAGGTCGGCATCGTCGCGTCACGCCTTGACGAGGTCGGGCGACAGCGGCATCTGGATGCTGCCGTCGAGGAACTTCGTCGGCCCGGTCGCGTTGGGGTTGATGTCGAAGTCGAAGATCTGCGTCGGCAGCCAGAGCGTGGCGCAGGCGTTCGGCACGTCGACGACGCCGCTGATGTGGCCCTGCACCGGTGCCGTGCCGAGGATCGAGTAGGCCTGGGCACCGGAGTAGCCGAACTTCTTCAGGTACTCGATCGCGTTCAGGCATGCCTGGCGATACGCGACGTTGACATCGAGGTAGTACTGCTTGCCGGCCTCGTCGACCGAGATGCCTTCGAAGATCAGATAGTCGTTGTAGGTCGGCGTGATCGGGCTCGGTTTGAAGATCGGGTTCTTGATGCCGTACTTCGCCATGCCGCCCTTGATGAGCGTCACCTTCATGTGCACCCAGCCGGCCATTTCGATCGCGCCGCAGAAGGTGATCTCGCCGTCGCCCTGGCTGAAGTGGAGGTCTCCGACCGAGAGGCCGGCCCCGTCCACGTAGACCGGAAAGTAAACCTTCGCGCCGCGCGACAGGTCCTTGATGTCGCAGTTGCCGCCGTGCTCGCGCGGCGGCACGGTGCGCGCGCCTTCCGCCGCGGCCTTGGCCTTGGCCTCGCCGGTCAGCTTGCCCATGTGCGCGGTGCCCGGCGACGGCGGGTTGGCGAGGCCGCCGGTCGGGTTGGTGTCGATCAGCTGCTGCTCGCGGGCGTTCCACAGGTCGAGCATCGGCTTGTCGGGCAGGCAGCCGATCAACCCGGGGTGGATCAGGCCGGCGAAGTTCACGCCCGGCACATGCCGCGAGCTGGTGAAGAGGCCCTTGAAGTCCCAGATCGATTTCTGCGCCTCCGGGAAGTGCTCGGTGAGAAAGCCGCCGCCGTTGGCCTTGGAGAAGAAGCCGTTGAATCCCCAGAGGCTGTCGGGCCTGGCGCCGATGTCGAGCAGGTCGACCACCAGCAGGTCGCCCGGCTCCGCGCCCTTCACGCCGACCGGGCCGGAGAGGTAGTGCACCGTCGTCAGGTCGATGTCGCGGACGTCGTCGGCGCTGTCGTTGTTCTTGATGAAGCCGCCGGTCCAGTCGAAGGTCTCGAGGATGAAATCGGCGCCGGGCTCGACCCAGCAGGCCATCGGGATGTCCGGGTGCCAGCGATTGTGGATGTTCTCGTTCTCGACCGGCGAGCGGGTGAGGTCGACCTTGATGAGGGTGTCGGTCATGCGTGCGTCTCCTGGGTGGGAAATCGTGGCTTCAGCGAAAATTGGCGTCAGACGGAAAGGGTCAAACGGAAAGGTATTGGCGGATATGGTCGGCGTCGGTGTCGGCGCGCGAGGTCTCGTGCACCAGGCGGCCGCCCTCGATCACGAACAGCCGGTCGGCCACGTCCATCGCGAAGCTGAGCACCTGCTCCGAGACGATGATCGTGATCTCGCGCAGGCGCCGGATCTCGTTCAGGGCCTTGGCGATGTCCTTGATGATCGACGGCTGGATCCCTTCGGTCGGCTCGTCGAGCAGCAGCACCTTCGGCTCGGTGACGAGGGCCCGGGCGATCGCGAGCTGCTGCTGCTGGCCGCCGGAGAGGTTGCCGCCCTTCCTGCGCTTCATCTCGAAGAGCACCGGAAAGAGCGCATAGATCTCGTCCGGAATGCGCCGGGTCTTCGAGTTCTCGAGGCCGGTCTGGATGTTCTCCTCGACCGTGAGCGTCGGGAAGATCATCCGGCCCTGCGGGACGTAGGCGATGCCCTTGGCGACCCGCTTGAAACTCTCGTCCTTCGTGACGTCGTGGCCGGCCACTTCGATGTGGCCGCCCTTGACCGGCAGCACGCCCATCAGGCTCTTGAACAAGGTGGTCTTGCCCATGCCGTTGCGGCCCATGATGGCAACGGTCTCGTTTTTTCCGCCCTCGAACGAGATGCCGTGCAGCGCCTCGCTCTGGCCGTAGGCGACGAACAGGTCGGTGACTTTCAGCATGGTGCGGGTCCGGGGCTCTCAATGACCGAGGTAGACGTCGATGACCTTCGGGTCGGCCTGCACCTGCTCCATCGGCCCTTCGGCGAGGATCCGGCCCTGGTGCATCACGGTCACCTTGTGGGCGATGCGCTTGACGAAATCCATGTCGTGCTCGATGACGACCACCGAGCGGTTCTTGCAGATCCGCTGCAGCAGCTCGGCCGTCAGTTCCCGCTCGCGGGCGCTCATGCCGGCGATCGGCTCGTCGAGCAGCAGCAGCTCGGGCTCCTGCATCAGCAGCATCCCGATCTCGAGCCACTGCTTCTGGCCGTGGCTCAGCAGCCCGGCCTCGAGGTCGAGCCGGTCCGACAGGAAGATTTCCTCGGCAACCACCTGGACGCGCGCCCTGACCTCGTCGGTGCACTTGAAGGCGAGCGCGCCCATCACCGAGCGGCCCTTCGGGAACGAGACTTCGAGGTTCTGGAAGACGCTCAGGTTCTCGTAGATCGACGGCGTCTGGAACTTGCGTCCGATGCCGAGCCGCACCCGCCTGAACTCGGCCATCTTCGTGAGTTCGGTGTTCTTGAACTTGATGCTGCCGGCTGCGGCCTTGGTCCGGCCGCAGATCAGGTCGAGCAGCGTCGTCTTGCCGGCGCCGTTCGGGCCGATGATCACGCGCAACTCGTTGCGGTCGATGTAGAGCGTCAGCGAGTCGATCGCCTTGAAGCCGTCGAAGGAGACGGTCAGGTCCTCGACCGCGAGCGCGAAATCGGTGTTGCTCATGAGTGGCTCTCTTCTTCAGGCCTGCTGGCCGCGAACACCCGGGGGCAGCTTCGGCGGGCCGTCGGCGGCGACGGCGTCGTTGCGGGCGCCGAGCGAGCGCGGCAGCTCGCCGGCCGGGCTGCGCCCTCGCTCCCGCCAGTTCGTCCAGCGCGGCACCACATGGTCTTCCCAAAGCCCTGCCAGGCCCATCGGGAACGCCATGGTCACGCCGATGAAGAGCGCGGCCATCAGGAAGAGCCACAGATCGGGGAAGCTCTCGGAGAAGAAGGTCTTGCCGGCGTTGACGAGCAGCGTGCCGTAAACCGCGCCGACGAGGCTCATCCGGCCGCCGACCGCCGCGAAGATCACCATCTCGACCGACGGGACGATGCCGACGAAGCTCGGCGACATGAACCCGACCTGCAACGAGAAGAGCGCGCCACCGATGCCGGCGAGCGCCGCGGCGAGACAGAAGGTGAAGATGCGGAAGTTGGCGACGTCGTAGCCCGAGAAGCGCACGCGGTCTTCCTTGTCGCGCATCGCCAGCAGCAGGGTGCCGGCCTTGCCGGTCTGGATCCAGCGGCAGAGCAGGATGCTGGCGATCAGGAGGCCGACGCAGAGGTAGTAGAGAACGTATTTCGCATGGTCGGTGCGGGTGTCCCAGCCGAGCACCGTCTTCAGGTCGGTCATGCCGTTGACGCCGCCGGTGTAGCCCTGCTGGCCGATGATGAGCACGGTCACGATCAGCGCCACCGCCTGCGTGATGATCGCGAAATAGACACCGCCCACACGGCGCTTGAACATCGCGAAGCTGACGATCCAGGCGAGCAGGGTCGGCAGGGCGATCACCGCGAAGAGCGCGAACGGCAGATGGCGGAACGGCACCCACATCCACGGCAGCTCGGTGAGCTGGTTCCAGTCCATGAAGTCGGGGATGCCGGGGGTCGACTGGATCTTCGTCGTGATCGGGTCCGACGCCTCGAGCTTCAGGAACATCGCCATCGCATAGCCGCCGAGACCGAAGAACACGCCCTGCCCCAGGCTCAGGATGCCGCCGTAGCCCCAGACCATGACGAGCCCGACCGCGACGAACGCATACGTCAGGTACTTGCCGATGAGGTTGAGCCGGAAGATGTCGAGCGTCAGCGGCAGCACGACGGCCAACAGCACGGTGAGCAGCAGCACGCTGGCGAGCTGGTAGCGCTTGATGAGATCTCGCAAGGCGGTCATCGCGGGGTGCTCCGGAGAAGGGTTCGAGGCGTCGGCAGAAGCGGATGTCGGTCGGTCACCGGCGAACCTTGCTGGCGAAGAGGCCTTGCGGGCGGATCATGAGGATCAGCACGATCAGCGAGAGCGTCAGCACCTTGGCCATCGAGCCGGCCATGAAGAACTCGGTGATCGACTGCGTCTGGGCGATGCCGAAGGCCGAGACCACGGTGCCGAGCAGACTTGCCGCGCCGCCGAAGGTCACGACGAGGAACGAGTCGACGATGTAGAGCTGCCCCGAGGTCGGCCCGGTCGAACCGATCGTCGTGAAGGCGGCGCCTGCCATGCCGGCGATGCCGCACCCGATCGCGAAGGTCAGGCGGTCGGTCTTTTTGGTGTCGATGCCGATGGCGTTGGCCATCATCCGGTTGCTGACCGTCGCCCGAACCCGCAGGCCCCACCGGCTCTTGCTGAGCGCGAGCAGCACGCCGAGCGTCACGACGGTCGTCAGCGCGAGCACGAAGAGGCCGTTGATCGGAATGTCCAGCCCCTCTTTCGGCGCCCACGATCCGAGCAGCCAGTCCGGCAGGGTCGGGCTGACTTCCTTCGGGCCGATGAAGGTGCGGAAGGCCTGCTGCATGGCGAGGCTGATGCCCCAGGTGGCGAGCAGGGTGTCGAGCGGGCGCCGGTAGAGATGGCGGATCAGCGCCCATTCGACCAGCCAGCCGCCAATGAAGGCGAAACCGAACGCGAGGATCACCGCCACCGGGAAGTAGTAGGGCGCGAGGCCCGGTGCGTAGAGCGTCGTGACGTGCGACCCGAGGTAGATCGTGTAGGCGCCGATCGTCATGAACTCGCCGTGCGCCATGTTGATGACGCCCATCTGGCCGAAGATGATCGCGAGGCCGAGGCCCATCAGCAGCAGCACGGCGAAGAGGCTCAGCCCGGCGAAGCCCTGCATCACGCCGATGTTCATCAGGTCGGAAAAACTCATGCTCGGGCTCCGGTGGATTCGGTCGTGATGGGGTTCGGCCCTCGCCGCGCGCACGCCGATGCCGGCCGAGCGCGCGCGACGACGGCCGGCGCCATCGAGTTACTGATAGCCCTTCGGGAACGGATCGGGTTTGATCAGCTCCGGCGACTCGGAGACGACCTTGAAGGTGCCGTCCGGCTGCCCCTGCGCGATGCGGGACTTGCTCCAGAGATGGTGGTTCGCGTCGAGCTTGACGTAGCCTTCCGGGGCCTGCTTCAATTCGATGCCCGGCGATGCGGCGACGACCTTGTCGACGTCGAAGCTCTTGGCCTTCTCGACCGCTGCCTTCCAGAGCCAGGGGCCGAGGTAGCCGGCCTGCGTCACGTCGCCGATGACGGCGTCCTTGCCATACTTCGCCTTGAAGTCGGCGACGAACTTCTTGTTGTTGTCGTTGTTCAGCGTCTGGAAGTACTTCATCGACGAATAAAAGCCCGCGAAGTTCTCGCCGCCGACGCCGGTCATCTCGTCCTCGGTGACCGCCAGCGTCACCAGCAGCTGCTTGTCGCCGGTGATGCCGGCCGCCTTCAGCGCCTTGTAGAACGCGACATTCGAGCCGCCGACCACCGCCGCGTAGATGCAGTCGGGCTTCTGCAGCTTGATCTTGTTCATCAGCGAACCGAAGTTGGTGCTGCCGAGCGGGTAGTACTCCTCGCCGACGACCTTGCCCTTCTGGAAGTTCTCGATGTGCTTTCTCGCGATCTTCATCGAGGTGCGCGGCCAGATGTAGTCCGAGCCGATCAGGAAGAAGGTCTTGGCCTTCTTCTCCTTCTGCGCCCAGTCGAGGCTGTAGAGGATCTGCTGGGTGGCTTCCTGGCCGGTGTAGAAGACGTTCTTCGACTGTTCGAGGCCTTCGTAGAAAGTCGGGTAGTAGAGCAGGCCATTCTCCTTCTCGAACACCGGCAGCACCGCCTTGCGCGACGCCGAGGTCCAGCAGCCGAAGACGGCGGCACAGTGGTCGTTGATCAGGAGCTTCTTCGCTTTCTCGGCGAAGGTCGGCCAGTCGGAGGCGCCGTCTTCCTTGATCACCTTGATCTTGCGCCCGAGGATCCCGCCCATGGCGTTGATCTGGTCGATCGCGAGTTGCTCGGCCTGGATGGTGCCGGTCTCGGAAATCGCCATCGTGCCGGTCGACGAATGCAACTGGCCGACGGTGACTTCGGTGTCGGTGACCGCCAGCTTGGTGGTGTTGACCTGGGCGGTGGGCTGGCCGTGGCTCAGGCCGGCGACACCGAGCAGAGGCAGTGCAGCCGCGCCCTGGAGCAGGCGGCGGCGATTCGAATCGGGTGAATTCGCAGGAGTGTCGCGGGACATGGGCGGGCTTTCAAGACGAGGTCGCCAAGCGGCGGGGGCCGAATGCCGCCGCTTCTGAGAAGCGACGTCGTATTCGGGCTGACCCCGATCTTGCGAGCGAGTGGGGGAGGGACGAATACGTCAATCAACGTAGGCCCCGACGCTGCGCCACCTGACGGAATTTCCTACTGAGCCCGTTGCGATCCGGGGCACCGATGTCTTCCGGGACCGCTTCTTGCAAGCACCCGGACCCACTGCCATCCCGCGCCCCGCACTCGCCCCCGTGATGCGGAGGCGCCTGTTTCCGTGCAGGCCCAGACTCCCCACGACGCGCCCCGTTCGGCCCCGCTCGCCCCACTTCCGGGCACCGACGACCCCAGGCGCCCGGCCGCCAGCCCCTCGCTGCGCCGGCAAAAAATCTTTCGGATCCGCCGCGACTACAACTCCTGGGTCGCCAACGAGTCGATGGAGGACTATGCGCTCCGCTACACGCCGCGGAGCTTTCGCAAGTGGAGCGAATTCCGTGTCGCCAACACCGCCTTCAGCGCCACCTCGTTCCTGGTGCTCGAAGCCATCGGCGGCGCCATCGCGCTCAGCTACGGTTTCACCAACGCCATCCTCGCGATCCTGGTCGTCGGCCTCATCACCTTCCTGACCGGCCTGCCGATCAGCTACTACGCCGCGACGTACGGCGTCGACATGGACCTGCTGACCCGCGGCGCCGGCTTCGGCTACCTCGGCTCGACCATCACCTCGCTCGTCTATGCGAGCTTCACCTTCATTTTCTTCGCGCTCGAAGCCTCGGTCCTGGCGCTGGCGCTGCAGATGTATTTCGGCTGGCCTCTCGGCGCCTGCTACCTGATCGCGTCGCTCGGCGTGGTACCGCTGGTGATGCACGGCATCACGTTGATCCAGCGTCTGCAGTGGTGGACGCAGCCGGTCTGGATGGTGCTTTTCGTGCTGCCCTATCTGGCCGTGCTGGTGAAGAAGCCCGACGCGTTCAGCGACTTCACGACGCTCGCCGGCAGCATCTCTCACAGCGACGGCTTCGATGCGGTGATGTTCGGCGCTGCGGCCACGGTCGCTTTCTCGCTCGTGGTGCAGATCGGCGAGCAGGTCGACTACCTGCGCTTCCTGCCCGAGAAGACGGCGGCCAACCGCAAGCGCTGGTGGGCGGCGGTGTTGATCGCCGGGCCCGGCTGGATCGGGCCCGGCATGCTCAAGATGCTGGGCGGCGCCTTCCTCGCGTTCCTGGCGTTGCAGCACGAGATCACGGTCGAAAAGGCCGTCGAGCCGACGCAGATGTACCTGGCCGGCTTCGGCTATCTGTTCGACTCGCCGGCGTGGGTGCTGGGCGCGACGGCGTTGTTCGTGCTCGTCTCGCAGATGAAGATCAACCTGACGAACGCCTATGCCGGCTCGCTCGCCTGGTCGAATTTTTTCGCCCGCATGACGCACAGCCACCCGGGCCGTGTCGTCTGGCTGGTCTTCAACGTCATGATCGCGGTGCTGCTGATGACGCTCGGCGTCTTCGACGCGCTCGCGGGCGTGCTCGGCCTCTACAGCAACCTCGCGATCGCCTGGGTCGGTGCGCTGGTCGCCGACCTGGTCATCAACAAGCCGCTCGGCTGGAGCCCGGCGCACATCGAATTCAAGCGGGCGCACCTCTACGACATCAACCCGGTCGGTCTCGGCGCGATGCTGGTCGCCGCCGCCCTCGGCATGACGTCGTATGCCGGCCTGTTCGGCCCGGTGGCGCAGGCGTTCGCGCCCTTCATCGCCCTCGGTACGGCACTCGCCCTGTCGCCGCTGCTGGCCTGGGCGACACGCGGCCGCTATTACCAGGCGCGGCCGAATCTGGCGAGCTGGAAGCCGGGCGAGCTCGTCGTCTGCTCGGTCTGCGACAACGCCTTCGAGTCGGAAGACATGGCACAGTGCCCCGCCTACGACGCGCCGATCTGCTCGCTCTGCTGCACGCTGGAGTCGCGCTGCCATGACTGCTGCAAGACCGATTCCCGCGCGGCCGAACAGGTACAGGCGGCGCTGGTGTCGGTGATGCCCGCGGCAATCAGCCGGCGCATCAACTTCCGCTTCGCGCATTACTTCTTCGTCGTGCTCTCGCTGGTGGCGCTGTTCGGCGTCATCCTCGGCGTCGTGTACCAGCAGCAGGGCAGCCTGCACGAGGCCGACCGCGGCCTGCTGCGGGCACCGTTGCTCAAAGCCTTCGCCCTGCTCTCGCTGGCGGCGGCCGTCGGCGCCTGGTGGATGGTGCTCAGCAGCGAAAGCCGGCACATGGCCGAGGACGAGTCGAACCGGCAGAACGAGTTGCTGACGCGGGAGATCGACGCCCACCGCCGCACCGACGCCGCACTGCAGGCCGCCAAGGATCTCGCCGAAGCGGCCAACTCGGCGAAGACGCGCTACGTCACCGGCATGACGCACGAACTGCGCACGCCGCTCAACGGCATCCTCGGCTATGCGCAGATCCTGCTCAAGGACGAGCACATCCGCGGCGCCCAGCGGCAGGCGGTCGACACCATCCACCACAGCGGCGAACACCTGCACGGGCTGATCGACGGGCTGCTCGACCTGGCGCGGATCGAGGCCGGCAAGCTGCGGCTCGACATCGCGCCGCTGCCGATGCGCGACTTCCTCGACGACGTGGTGCGCATGGTCGCGCCGCAGGCCGCCATCAAGGGCCTCGCCTTCGAACTGCAGACCAAGGGCCGGGTGCCGATGTACGTGCGGGCCGATGCGCGGCGGCTGCGCCAGATCCTCATCAACCTGCTCGGCAACGCGGTGCGCTTCACCGACCACGGCAGCGTCACGCTGCTGCTCGACCACACGCGGGAAGTGGCACGCTTTCACGTCATCGACACCGGCATCGGCATCGGCCCGCAGGACCTGGAACGCATCTTCCTGCCGTTCGAACGCGGCAGCGCCGGGCGCCGCACCGGCGAACCCGGCACCGGCCTCGGCCTCACGATCACCCACCTGTTGACGCAGCTGATGGGCGGCGAACTCACGGTGCGCAGTGCCCCGGACGAGGGCAGCACCTTCACCGTGCGG
>CAZZWY010000071.1:5385-11139 GCA_964657785.1 uncultured Acetobacteraceae bacterium | reverse complement strand
TGTCTGTGGTTGTCAGGCTCGCAGTGAACGTACCGACCCCGCCGGCGACGACCGTCGCAGTGGCTTGGTTGGTGCTGCCGCTGAAAACCGCCGTGGCGGAATCGCTTGTCCCGGCGATCGTCCATTGGTACGACTGGATTGAGGCTGACGGCGCAGGACTCGCGGCCACACCCGTCGCCGGCAGCCCAGCCGCTGCGGCAACCGCTGCACCTGCATTGAGTAGCCCGCTCCCACAAGTGACGGTCGTGCAGTAGCACTCTACCGACTGAGCGGTGTTGCTGGGTGCTTGGCAAGCCGTCACCGCCGTTCCAGTCAGAGCGACGCTTGCGCCGGTGGTGACCGAATTCGTTGACGAGCTCACAAGGGGTGCCGAGCCCGATGCGGGGAACGCACCGGCCGTGCTGCCGAGCAACGCTTTGATCTGCGCCGACGTGAGCGCCGGGTTAGCCGACAGCATCAGCGCAATCGTCCCGCTGACCAGCGGTGCCGAAAAGCTGGTCCCGAGGGTCGGATCGGTGTCGCCATTCGTGTAGGTGGGGTTGCCGACCGTATAGGTACCGTCGTTGCTCGTGGTGGTCAGGGGATAGAGGCAGGCTCCCGTGTCGTTGACGCAGTTGCCGGCCGGCGCGGCGATCGTCACGTTCGAACCGAGGTCCGAATAGCCGACCTTCGTGCCGAGGTGTCGAACACCGGCCACCGCGATCACCCCGGTGCAGTTGGCGGGTGCGCCGAGCGCCAGACCGTCGTTGCCGGCGGCGGCAACGACGACGACGCCCTGGTTGATCGCCGCCGTGATCGCCGACTGGTACATCGCGTCGCAGGCGACGCCGCTGGTGCCGCCGAGGCTCAGGTTGATCACCTGCGCCTTGTTCGGGTTGTGGGGCACGCCGGGAATGTCGATGCCGGCGGCCCACTGGATCGCCGCGGCCACGTCGGACTCGCTGCCGCCGCACTTGCCGAGCGCCCGCAGCGGCAGCAGCATCGTGTTCCAGCCGAGGCCGGCGATGCCGGCGCCGTTGTTGGTCGCCGCGCCGATGAGCCCGGCCGTCTGCGTGCCATGCCAGGAACTCGGACCGACGTCGGCGTTCGAGCAGTCGGTGATCGAGCCCACCTGGCCCGAGGTCACGCCGTCGCCGGGGTCGGTCGGGTCGCTGTCGCGCCCGTCGCCGTCGCCGGCGGTGGAGGGGTCGCTGATGAAGTCGTAGCCGGGCAGCACCTTGCCGGCGAGGTCCGGATGGGCGGTGATGCCGGTGTCGATCACCGCCACCACGACGCTGCTCGCACCGGTCGTGACGTCCCAAGCCGATTCGGCATCGATCGAGGCGACCTCGCCGTCGGAGCCCGCCTTGCGCAAATACCACTGGCCGGTGGTCGGTGTCGTCGTCTGCCCCGCCGTGAAGAGCGAATCGTTCGGCACCCGCAGCGCGCGCATCCGCTGATCGACGACCGCGAATTCCACATCGCTCTGCGCGGAGAGCCGGGCCGCCAGGTCGGCCGAGGAAATGCCGGTGGCGCGGACGACCTGCGAGCGCGGCCCGGCCGGCAGGCCATCGGTCAGCGCCAGGCCGAGGCGGGCGGCCAGCACCTGGGCGTGCTGCGGCGAAACCGAGGCCGTGCCGGTCGCCGAGTTCGCCGAGAGCGCGCGCATCAGCGTCGCATCGGCGCGGTACTGGACGATGACCCGGGCTTCGGACTCGACGGGTGCACTGGCCGAGGCCGCAGCGGCCGACGCCGCCGCGGCTGCGCGCGTCGGGCCGCGCTCGATCGCCTCGCCCGGTGAAGTCGCCAACGCCAATAACGCGCCGGCGAGGCCGAGCGCCGTGGAGCGAACGCGTTGGAGACGAAAGCATTGGAAGGGACTGCGCATGACCGGCACCCGTTGGCTGACGACGTTCGAAATGCCGGCCCGCGCGTCACGGGCCAAGCCCCGCCGGGCGGCCCGCGCCGCCCGCTTCAGATCCCTGCCCTGCCCGTCAGCGGTCCTGCCGCAGCTGCGAAAGCGGCGCCGAGAGGTCGCCCAGCACGAACAGCGTGTAGACGGCGTTCGGCGTCAAGGTCAGGCCCGGCTTCTGGTAGACGAAGCTGCCGGACGCGGCGGTGACGTCGATTTCCGTCGTCGTCGCGGTCGGCAACGTCAGGGTCGCGTACGTCGCCGACGCGCTCCCCGGCGCCACCGACGACAGGGGTGCCGGGAAGTTCGAGTTGAACGCCAGGTTGAGTGGCGTGGCCGTCGAGCCCGACAGCCCGTTGACGAGCCGGATCTTCAGGCTGGTCGAGGTGCTCGGCAGGTGGTTGTCGTCGGCGACCAGGGTCACCGCGGCCGCGCCCGGCGTGCCGGTGACGAGCAGCGTGTTGTCGCTGCCGGCCGCAAGCGTCGTGACCGGCACCGCCTGCGCCGCGCCGTTGACGCTGACCGCGAGCGCACCGCTGCTCGCGGAGCCGGTGGCGGGCACCGTGAAGTAGGCGCTGATCGACGGCGAGGCGGCGGTCGTCGGCGCGATCTGCACCGCACCAGCACTGGCACCGACCTGGGCCGATCCCGTCACGCCGGAGACGAGCCGCACGCGGGCGTTGGTGTTGCGCTGCGCGGTGTAGGTCGTCGCGACCTGCTCGAGCAGGACGCCGGCATTGAGCAGCACGCCGCCCGACGCGGGGGTCAGCACGAGCAGGCCGAGCTGCTCGCTCGCCAGCACCACGTTCTTCAGATCGGCGCGCAGGTCGGCCTTGTTGCCTTGCCCGGTAACCTGGATCTCGTAGGTGCCGGGCGTGAGGGTGAGGGTGTCGAGGAGCTGGACGAAGTTCTGCGCGGCGATCGAGAACGTCGGCGTGGCATTCGTCAGGTCGGCGCTCGCTCCGCTGGCACCCGGCGCGGTCACGTAGACGTCGACGGCGCCGGCATCCACGGCCGCGTTGAGCACCCGCATGCCCGAGGCGCCGCTGGCGGGCAAGGTCGCGTCCTCCGGCAGCAGGGTGGTCTTGATCGCACCGCTCGCGCCCTCGTAGACGACGAGCGTGTCGTGCGCGCCGCTGCCGATCGTGGGCGACAAGGCGGTGAGCGCGGTGCTCTGCCCGGCATCGTTGACCTGCATCACGACACTGCCCGAACTCGGGCTGATGTAGGCGCTGAGGGTGTCGGTCGTCACGCCCGAGACCGCGGCAGCGGCGTTGACGAGCAGGTCGATCGACGGATGGCTCAGCGTCGCGTTCAGGACCCGCACCGACGCGTTGCTGTTGCCCGAGCTACCACCGCATCCGCTCAACGCCACGCTGCCGGCGATCACGAGACTGAGGGGCCACCACTTGAAATTCATCACGTTGTTATCGTCCTCGAGGGGTCACGGCCGGGGCGGAAGGGGCGCCTCGCGACCGACTCGGATGGTGCCAGCGTTTATCCACGCAAGCCCACCCAGAATGAAAAGAAGTGTCAACCTCGGCGCGCGCCGACCGTCGAGGTTGCCGGGGTCGAAAAGTTCAGGCCGCCGCGATCACCTGGACCATCTCGAGCACCTTGTTCGAGTAGCCCCATTCGTTGTCGTACCAGGCGACGACCTTGACGAAGGTGCTGTCGAGCGCGATGCCGGCGTCGGCGTCGAAGACCGAGGTCATCGGCTCGCCGCGGAAGTCGGTCGAGACGACCTTGTCTTCGGTGTAGCCGAGCACGCCCTTCATGGCGCCCTGCGACTGCGCCTTCATCTCGGCGCAGATCTCGGCGTAGCTGGCTTCCTTGGTCAACTCGACGGTGAGGTCGATGACCGAAACGTCGGAGGTCGGCACGCGGAACGACATGCCGGTGAGCTTCTTGTTCAGCGCGGGGATCACGACGCCGACGGCCTTGGCCGCGCCGGTCGACGACGGGATGATGTTCTCGAGGATGCCGCGGCCGCCGCGCCAGTCCTTGTTGCTCGGGCCGTCGACGGTCTTCTGCGTCGCGGTCGTCGCGTGCACGGTCGTCATCAGGCCGCGCTTGATGCCCCACTTGTCGTTGAGCACCTTGGCGACCGGCGCGAGGCAGTTGGTCGTGCACGACGCGTTCGAGATCACCGCCTCGCCCTTGTACGACTTGTCGTTGACGCCGTAGACGAACATCGGCGTGTCGTCCTTCGACGGGGCCGACATGACGACCTTCTTGGCACCGGCGGCGAGGTGCTTGCCGGCCGTTTCCTTGGTCAGGAAGAGGCCGGTCGCCTCGACGACGATGTCGGCGCCGACGGCGTCCCATTTCAACGCCGCCGGGTCGCGTTCCTGCGTCAGGCGGATGCGCTTGCCGTTGACGATCAGCGTCGAGCCGTCGACCGCGACCTCGCCCTTGAAGCGGCCGTGCACCGAGTCGTAGCTCAGCATGTAGGCGAGGTAGTCGGGCTCGAGCAGGTCGTTGATGCCGACGATCTCGATGCCGTCGAAATTCTGGATGGCGGCGCGGAACACCATGCGCCCGATGCGGCCGAAGCCGTTGATGCCGATCTTGATGGTCATGGAAAGCCTCGTAGGAATGGAAACTTGGACCGAAGCGACTACTTGCCCAGCACCTGCCGCACCGTGGCCACCAGGTTCTCGACCGTGAAGCCGAAGTACTTGAAGAGCACCGGGGCGGGCGCGGATTCGCCGTAGGTGTTGATGCCGACGACGGCGTCGCAGCCGTACTTCCACCAGCCGTCGGTCACGCCCATCTCGACCGCCACCCGCGGGATGCCCTTCGGCAGCACGCTGACCTTGTACTCGATGTCCTGGCGGTCGAAGACGCTGGTCGACGGCATCGAGACGACGCGAATGCCGATGCCGTCCTTCGCGAGCGCCTCCTGCGCGCCGAGCGCGAGGCCGACCTCCGAGCCGGTCGCGATGAGGACCGCCTGGGTGCGCCTGGCGCGGCCGGTGCCGGTCGGCTCCGAGAGCACGTAGCCGCCCTTGGGAACGCCGTCGAACGACGTCTTCTTCGCGTACGGCAGGTTCTGCCGCGACAGCAGCAGCGCGCTCGGCCGCTTCGGATTGCCGATCGCCGACGCCCAGGCGAGGAGCGTCTCGACGGTATCGCACGGTCGCCAGACGTCGAGGTTCGGGATCAGCCGCAGCGACGCCGCGTGCTCGATGCTCTGATGCGTCGGCCCGTCTTCGCCGAGGCCGATGCTGTCGTGGGTGAAGACATGGATGATGCGGTGCTTCATCAGCGCGGCCATGCGGATCGCGTTGCGGCTGTAGTCGCTGAAGGTGAGGAAGGTGCCGCCGTACGGGATCAGACCGCCGTGCTCGGCGATGCCGTTCATGATCCCGGCCATGCCGAACTCGCGAACGCCGTAGTTGATGTGGCGGCCGCCGTTGGAGCTGCCGTCGGCCTCGAGCCGGAACGGCGGCGTGCTCGAGGTGTTGGTGAGGTTGGAGCCGGTGAGGTCGGCACTGCCGCCGAGCATCTCGGGCAAGGCCTTGGTGAAGACCTCGAGCGCGAGCTGGCTCGCCTTGCGCGAGGCGACGTTCTCGGCCTTGGCAGCGGCCGCCTTGACGGCCGCGTCGACGGTCTCCGCCCAGTCCTTCGGCAGCTCGCCCTTCATGCGCCGCGTGAATTCGGCGGCGAGCTCGGGGTGGGCCGCGGCGTAGGCCTGGAAGGCGGTCGTCCACGCCGCCTCGTCGGCACGGCCTTCCGCGCGGGCGTCCCAGAGCGAGTAGACCGGCTCGGGAATGACGAAGGGTTCGCTGTGCCAGCCGATCGCCTCGCGGGTGAGCTTGATCTCGTCGGCGCCGAGCGCCTCGCCGTGCGCCTTCGCC
>CAZZWY010000071.1:0-5375 GCA_964657785.1 uncultured Acetobacteraceae bacterium | reverse complement strand
AGACGATGAGCGTCGGCTTGCCGCCGCCCGGCGCGGTGCCGGTGCCCTGCGCCAGCGCCTGCTTGACCGCCTCGTCGATCGCATCGGCATTGTGGCCGTCGACATCGGCGATGACGTTCCAGCCGTAGGCCCGGAACCGCTCGGGCGTGTCGTCGATGAACCAGGGCTTGACCTGGCCGTCGATCGAGATGCCGTTGTGGTCGTAGAGGGCGACGAGCTTGCCGAGCTTCCACGCACCGGCGAGCGCCGCGACCTCGTGGCTGATGCCTTCCATCATGCAGCCGTCGCCCATGAAGACGTAGGTGTGATGGTCGACGACGGCATGGCCCTCGCGATTGAACTCCTTGGCGAGCAGCTTTTCCGACAGCGCCATGCCGACCGCGTTCGAGAAGCCCTGCCCGAGCGGGCCGGTGGTCGTCTCGACGCCGGGCGTCACGAACTGCTCGGGGTGGCCCGGCGTCTTGCTGTGCAGCTGGCGGAAGTTGCGCAGCTCGCTCATCGGCAGGTCGTAGCCGGTCAGGTGGAGCACCGCGTAGAGCATCATCGACGCGTGACCGTTGCTCAGCACGAAGCGGTCGCGGTTCAGCCAGTCGGGGTTGGTCGGGTTGTGGCGCAGGTGCCGGCCCCAGACCGCGACCGCCATGTCGGCCATGCCCATCGGCGCACCGGGGTGGCCGGAATTGGCCTGCTGCACGGCGTCCATCGCCAGCGCGCGGATGGCGTTGGCCATCAGGTTCGATTGTTCGATCGTCGTCGGCTGGGTGGAGGCCATGCGGGTCCAGGGGGTCGGTGGAACGCGGCATTTTAGGGGTGCGCCCGAAAGCGCCGCCCGACCGGATAATCCCGCGGATGCACCGGCCCGTTCGCCGCACCCCGGCCCCCCGCGCTGATCCGATGCGCGAATCCGCTTGAAGGCGATGATCCTCGCCGCCGGGCGCGGCGCGCGAATGCGCCCGCTGACCGACGAGATGCCGAAGCCGCTGCTGCCGGTGCGCGGCAAGCCGCTGATCGAATGGCACCTCGAGGCGCTCGCGCGCGGCGGCGTGCGCGAGGTCGTGATCAACACCGCCTGGCTCGAGGAGAAGATCGTGGCCGCGCTCGGCGACGGTGCGCGCTGGGGCCTCGCCATCCGGTATTCGAGGGAAGGCCGGGACCATGGCGGTGCGCTGGAGACGGCCGGCGGCATCGCGACCGCCCTGCCGCTCCTGGTCGACCACACCGACGATGCCTTCTGGCTCGTCTCCGCCGACATCCATGCGCCGACCTTCGCCTTCGAGACGGGCGCCGCCTCCGACTTCGTCGCCGACCGTGCGCTCCACGCGCACCTCTGGCTGGTGCCGAATCCGCCCTTCCACCCGCGCGGCGACTTCGGCCTCGACGCGCAGGGCTTCGGCCTCGCCGACGCCGAGGCCCCGCGCTGGACCTACGCCAATCTCGCGCTCTGCCGCGCCGGGCTGGTCGACGGCCTCGCCCCGGGCACACGCGCCGCGCTCGGGCCGCGGCTGGCTGAACGGATGCGCGAACGCAAGGTCACGGCCGACGTGTTCAGCGGTCCGTGGGACAACGTCGGCACCCCCGAGCAGCTCCGCGCGCTCGGTTGAGCCCGCCTCACTCGGCGATCGGGCTGCTGATCTCGTCGATGCGCGTCATCACCTCGGGCGTCAGCTTGTCGAGCACCTCGACCGCGCCGAGGTTCGACTGCAGCTGCGAGAGCCTGGACGCGCCGGTGATGACGCTGCTGACGTGCGGGTTCTTCGCGACCCAGGCGAGCGCGAGCTGGGCGACGCTGCAGCCGAGCTCGGCCGCGACCGATTCGAGCTTCGTGACCGCCGCCAGCTTCTTCTGGTCGCTCAGGCCCTTGGCGAGAAAGCCCATGCTCTCCATCGCGCCGCGACTGCCGGCCGGAATCCCGTGCTGGTACTTGCCGGTCAGCAACCCGCTGGCAAGCGGGCTCCAGGTGGTGAGGCCGAGGCCGATGTCTTCGTAGAGCCGGGCGTACTCCTGCTCGACGCGCCTGCGGTGGAAGAGGTGATATTGCGGCTGCTCGACGACCGGCTTGTGCAGGTGATGACGCTCGGCGATGTCCCAGGCGGCGCGGATCTCGCCGGCCGACCACTCGCTCGTGCCCCAGTAGAGCGCCTTGCCGCGGGTGATCATGTCGCTCATCGCCCAGACCGTCTCCTCGAGCGGCGTGGCGGGGTCCGGCCGGTGACAGTAGACGAGGTCGACGAAATCGAGGCCGAGGCGCGCCAGCGATCCATCGATCGCCTGCGACAGGTACTTGCGATTCAGCGTGTTGCGCCGGTTGACCTGCGCCGCGGCGCCGTCGTCGAGCCCCCAGAAGAACTTGGTCGAGACGACGTAGTTCAGGCGCGGCCACTTCAGCGCCTTGAACGCCTCGCCCATCACGACTTCGCTCTGGCCGCCGGCGTAGACCTCGGCGTTGTCGAAGAAATTGACGCCGCCGTCCATCGCGGCGGCGAGCATCTCGGTGGCGGCGTGGGTGTCGACCTGGTTGTGGTACGTGACCCAGGAGCCGAGCGAGAACTCGCTCACCTGCAGGCCGCTGCGGCCGAGTCGTCGATAGTGCATGGCGTGCTTTCGTAGAAATGCGGCCGAGGTGGCCGCGTTTGACGACGAGGTTAGTCGAGCCGGCTTCCCCTTGCCGGCACTACAGTCAAGCATGGACCTTTCCGCATTCCACCAGCGCCGCCAGCGCCTCGTCGACGCGCTGCGTGCCCACGGTGGTGGGATCGCCATCCTCGCCGCCGCGCCCGAGCAGCGGCGCAACGCCGACGTCGAGCACCCGTATCGCCCCGACAGCTCGTTCCACTACCTGACCGGCTTCGACGAACCCGGCGCCTGGCTGCTGCTCGACGCCGAGGGCCGCTCGACCCTGCTCTGCCAGCCGAAGAACGCCGCGACCGAGATCTGGACCGGCGTGCGCCTGGGCGCGGACGCCGCCCCGGGCGCGCTCGGTGTCGATGCCGCCTTCGACATCGCCGGGCTCGACGCGGTCGTGCCCGACCGGCTCGCGGACCAGCCGGCGGTCTGGTACCCGTTCAGCGCGCCTGCGTCGCTGCCGGCGCGCATCGGCGAGTGGCTGGCGGTGGTGCGTTCGCGGGTGCGCCGCGGTCGCGAGCCCGGGGATGCTGCGCGACCTGGACCCGGTGCTCGCCGACCTGCGCCTCGTCAAGGACGCGGACGAACTCGACGTCATGCGCCGCGCCGCGCGCATCAGCGCCGGCGCCCACGTGCGCGCGATGCGCTTTGCCGGCGCACGATTGCGCGCCGAGTCGGGCGCCCGGTTGCGCGAATACGAGATCGAGGCCGAGCTGCTCCACGAGTTCCGCCGCCACGGCGCGCAGAGCCCCGCCTATCCGTCGGTCGTCGCGGCCGGCGCCAATGCCTGCGTGCTGCACCATGCCGCCGGCGCGGCGCTGCTGCGCGCCGGCGAACTCTGCCTCATCGACGCCGGCTGCGAGCTCGACGGCTACGCGAGCGACATCACCCGCACCTTTCCCGCCGACGGCCGCTTCACCCCGCCGCAGCGCGCGCTCTACGACATCGTGCTGGCGGCGCAGCAGGCGGCAGTGGCCGCGACCCGGCCCGGCGCCCGGCTGCGCGATGCGCACCACGCGGCGGTACGGGTGCTGGCCGAGGGGATGCTCGAGACCGGCCTGCTCGACCGCAACGCCGTCGGCGACGTCGACGCGGTGATCGAGTCGACCGCCTACCGGCGCTTCTACATGCACGGCACCGGCCACTGGCTCGGCCGCGACGTGCACGACGTCGGCGACTACCTGGCGCAGGACGAAGCGCCTGTCGAGCAACCCGACGGCACGGGCCGGCGCGTCGTCGCCCGGCCGTCGCGCGTGCTGCGCCCGGGGATGGTGCTGACGATCGAACCGGGCCTCTACGTCCGCCCGGCCGCCGACGTGCCGGAGCGGTTCTGGGGCATCGGCATCCGCATCGAGGACGACGCCGTCGTCACGGCGAGCGGCTGCGAGCTGATCAGCCGCGGCGTTCCGGTCGAGGCCGACGCGATCGAAGCGCTGATGCGCGGCGAAGGATGAAGATGCGACGCCGCTGCGCCGATCCTCAAGTCGGCGCCGGCGGTGCTGCGCCTCACCGGGCGGACGCGGCCACGGGCGGCGCCACCCGCGGCGGGGCGTTCTTCACATACCGGTCGAACCAGGTGACCATCTCGTAGACCAGTTGCTCGTTCGATTCGAGCGCGGTGTACCAGTGCGGCTCGAAGGGCAGCATGACCAGGCGGGCGGTGCCGCCGTTGCCGCGCACCGCCTCGAAGAGCTTGGTCGCCTGCAGCGGCGCGGTGCCGGGGTTGGCGTCGTCGGCGCCGTGCACGATCAGCAGCGGGGTCTTGATCCTGTCGGCATAGAAGAACGGCGAGGCCTTGGTGTAGACCTCGGGCGCCTCCCAGACCGAGCGGCGTTCGCTCTGGAAGCCGAAAGGCGTGAGCGTCTTGTTGTAGGAGCCGCTGGTGGCCACGCCGGCACGGAACAGTGACGAGTGGGCGATCAGGTTGACCGTCATCAGCGCACCATGGCTGTGACCGGTCACACCCACCCGCTCGGGGTCGGTCACGCCCAGGCGCACCGCTTCGTCCACGGCGGCCTGAGCGTCGGCCACGAGCTGCTCCAGGTAGGTGTCGTAGGCCCGCTTCGGGTCGCCGATGATCGGGAAACTGGCGCGGTCGATGACGGCGTAGCCGGCCATCAGCATCAGCTGGTACTGCCGCAGGCGGGTGAAGGTGAACTGCGAGCCGGTGACCTGGGATGCCTTGCCGGCATCGGCGAAGTCGAGCGGATAGGCATAGAGGATGGTCGGGACGCGCGTGCCTTCCTGATAACCGGGCGGGGTGTAGAGGGTGAACGACAGATCGAGCCCGTCGGCTCGTCTGTACTTGACCAGGCGCTTCTGGATGCTGCGCACGGCCGGCGTCGGGTCGGCCAGGTGGGTGACCGCGACCCGCTCGGACCTGAACCCGGCTTCGCCGGCGGCGGCACCCTCCACCGCATCGGTGCGGGTGCGCAGCCAGGCATTCGGGGCGTCGGTCACCGACTGGTGCCAGGTCAGGAAGCGGCTGTCATCGGCGCCGGTGAAGGCGAGGAAGCGCTCGTACGCCGTGGTGTCGCTGCGGAAGAGGCGCTGGGTCCGCAGGGTCTTCAGGTCCAGCTTGTCGAGGAACGGGCGGTCGCCCTCGGGCGAGGCGCCGACGCCCTGCAGGTAGCTGGCGTCGCCGTCCTGCCGCATCAGCCAGGCGCCGTCGGCGCGCTGACGGGCAAGGGCGGCGTGAACGTGCGCGGTTTCCTCGAGCGCGTCGAGGCGATGCGCGAGGCCACGCGCGGCTC
>CAZZWY010000070.1:9416-11149 GCA_964657785.1 uncultured Acetobacteraceae bacterium | reverse complement strand
CGCCTTGTCGCTCGCCGCTTCGACCGCCTTGGCCGCCGCGAACCTGGCCTCGTCGGCAGCGTCGCCGGCGTCGTCTGGGCCGGGGGTGGGCGCGGGGTGGGATTCACTCATCGGGATTTACTCATCGAATAATTGTCAGTCCGGAACGCCGGACACTGCGCGTTGCACCCCGCCAAATCAGATGCGCATCGGCATCACGACGTACTTGAAGCCTGCCTGTTCCGGCACGGTGAAGAGGGCACTCGAATTGGTGTCCTGCAATTCCATCTTCACCATCTCGACACTCATGTTCGACAAGGCATCGATCAGATAAGTGACGTTGAAGCCGATCTCTATTTCATCGCCGGCGTAATCGATCTCGAGTTCTTCCTTCGCCTCTTCCTGCTCGGCATTGCTCGAGGCGATGCGAAGCGTTCCCGGCTCGATGTTGACCCGCACCCCTTTGAACTTTTCGCTCGTGAGAATCGCCGCGCGTTGCAGGCTCGCGAGCAACGCCACGCGACCGAGGGTGACGCTGTTCTTGTGGTTCTTCGGAATCACCCGGTTGTAGTCCGGAAACTTTCCCTCGACGAGCTTGGTGACGAAATCCATCCCGTTAAAACTGAACTTCGCCTGATTCGCCGCGAACTGCATCCGGATCACACCTTTGGCCTCGGCATCGTCCTTGTCTTCGCGCAGCAAGCGCTGAAGCTCGAGGACGGTTTTTCTCGGCAGGATCACCTCCTGCTTCGGAATTTCGACGTCGAGCGTCGCCTGCGCGAGTGCGAGGCGGTGGCCGTCGGTCGCGACCAGCGTCAATTCATTCCCTTCGGCCACGAAGAGGATGCCGTTCAGGTAGTAGCGGATGTCATGCACCGCCATCGCGAAATGAACCTGATTGATCAGCGACTTCAAGGTCTTTTGCGGCACGCTGAACGAAGGGCCGAAATCGGCGGCCTCCTGAACCAGCGGGAAATCCTCGCTCGGCAGCGTCTGCAAGGTGAACCGGCTCTTGCCACCCTGGAGCACGAGCTTGTTCTGGTTCGCCGTCAGCGTCACGATCTGATCCGACGGCATCGAGCGGAGGATGTCGATCAGCTTTCGCGCGCCCACCGTCGTCGAGAAGTCGCTCTCGTCGCCGCCGAGTTCGGCGCTCGTTCGCACCTGGATCTCGAGGTCGCTCGTCGTGAGCTCGACCGCGCCGGCGGTTTTACGGATCAGCACGTTCGCGAGCACCGGCAAGGTGTGGCGTCGCTCCACCACGCCGGCCACCGCTTGCAGTGCACTCAACACATTTTCTTGTGCTGTCTTCAAGACGATCATGTTGGAACCCTTGACTTGGTCGTAGTAGTAGTGAGCGCCCGCTTCTGTGGACAAGCCCATTTTCACCTGTTGGATCACCGGCTTAGCCGGTCGCAAACCATGGGGTGAAGTGTCGGGACGGCGCCGCCGGAGGCGACAACAACTTTTGCGTTTCGCCGCGGGCTGTGGACAAGCGGATGGTTGTTGCGAACTTGTCCCCAGGGTTGCGCCTTGACAAACCCGGCCGAATCGACGGTCGCGGGAACAGAATCGGCGGAGCAATCACCCGTCAGCCCTTGAGCGTCTGCTCGAGCACGTGGAGCTGCTGGTTGAGCTCGGTGTTTTTCTGCCGCTCCGCCGCGATCTTGCGAACCGCATGCAGCACCGTCGTGTGATCGCGGCCGCCGAAGAGCTCGCCGATTTCGGGAAGGCTTTTTTGCGTCATGTCCTTG
>CAZZWY010000070.1:0-9406 GCA_964657785.1 uncultured Acetobacteraceae bacterium | reverse complement strand
GTGGCCGGCCGCTTCTTGCTGTACATGTCGGCGACCTTGATCTTGTAGAAGTCGGCGACTGTCTTCTGGATGTTTTCGACGCCGACCTGCCGGTTCTGGATCGACAGCAGGTCCTTCAGCGCTTCGCGCGCCAGGCCGATGTTGATCTCCTTGTGAGAGAAGCGCGAATAGGCGAGGATCTTGCGAAGTGCACCCTCGAGCTCACGCACGTTGGCGCGCACGTTCTTCGCGACGAAGAAGGCGACGTCTTCCGGCATCGGCGTCGCTTCGAGTTCGGCCTTGCGTATCAGGATGGCGACGCGCATTTCGAGCTCCGGCGGTTCGATCGCCACGGTGAGCCCCGCGTCGAAGCGAGACGTCAGACGTTCGTCGATGTCCACCAGCCCTTTCGGGTAGGTGTCGCTCGTCATGATGATGTGCGCCCGTTTCGCCAGCAGCGCCTCGAAGGCGTTGAAGAACTCCTCCTGGGTCCGCTCCTTGCCGGCGAAGAACTGCACGTCGTCGATCAGCAGCAGGTCGAGCTGGTGGTATTTGGCCTTGAGCTCGTCGAAGGTCTTGCGCTGATAGTTCTTCACCACGTCGGTGATGAACTGCTCTGCGTGCAGATAGAGCACGCGCGCGCCGGGTTTGTCCGCCAGGAGCGAGTTGCCGACCGCGTGGATCAGGTGGGTCTTGCCGAGACCGACCCCGCCGTAGACAAACAGCGGGTTGTACATGAGCCCGGGGGCCCCCGCGATGTGCAGCGCCGCCGTCCGCGCCATCTGGTTCGCACGGCCGGGAACCAGCGTCTCGAAGGTCAGCGCGGCATTGAGCCGGCTTCGCGAGGGCACCGCGGGTCCGCCCGGCGCGCTCGATGCGGGCGCGGTGTCGGCTGTTGCGATGACTGTTCTCGGCGTCGGTGTCGCGAGGCTGCCCGAGGCGCCCGCCAGCGCCAGCGCATCGGCCGGGCGCACGGCACTGTTCGTCGGCACCGCGACGTCTCGGCTCGCCATGGCGACGTCGAGACGCACGGGTTTGCCCGCCAGGTCGCTCAGGACCGCCTCGATGCGCCCGGCGTACTGATTGCGGATCCAGTCGAGCTTGAAACGGTTCGGCACACGCACTGTCACGACTGCGCCGCCGGGCCCCTGATCGAGCACTTCCGCGGTCGGAAGCGGCCGGATCCAGGTGTTGAACTGTTGTTCAGGCAATTCCGCCGCAAGCCGTTCGCAGCCCCGTTGCCAAAGATCACTGCTCATGTGGAAAAGTCGTCTCCCGAGCCGCCGGATTGTAGCGATGCGGCGCTTAATTTCTTCACTTATCCACAGTCTGGGATCGCGGGACGACGAGGCACTTGGAGGGAGGCACCCTTCGCCATTGACCGAATGAACACACTTTGGTTTAATCGTGGGCTCCGCGGGGAAAATTTTTCGGGTTCGGTGTGGCCGGTCTCTGGTCCTTTCCGGCTCGAAAGCGACGGCCTGCCGCACTGGTGACTGTGCTGCCCAGGACCCGTGGTCCCGAGGTGCCGGTTGGCCTCGCGAACCCTCCGCTGCAAGCACTTGTCTTCAACGGACCTCGACGCCAGCCGACCGGCGGGCCGCTGACGCAAGGCGCAGCGTGTCTGCTCGTGCTTCGTCGTTTTCGACAACTCTCCAGGGTATTTCCAGGTAAACAGCATGAAACGCACCTATCAAGCCTCAAAAGTTCGCCGCGCACGCACCCACGGCTTCCTCGTTCGCATGAAGAGCCGCGGTGGCCGGGCGGTGATCAATGCCCGTCGCGCCAAGGGGCGCAAGCGCCTGGCCGTCTGAGCGACGCCGGCGGGGCGCTGTCCGGCGCGTCGGACGGCCGTTGCGTGATCGGCCATCTGCTGCGGTCGATCGACTTCGAACGGGTGCTGGGCACACGGAGCCAGGCGACGAGCCTGCATTTCGCGCTTCACCATCTGGTCGGGTCCCCGACACGGCAGGCCGCTCGCCGATTCCCGACGCTTGCGTCATCCCCTCCATCCACCGAGTTATTCACAGGTGCCGCACCAAACATGGACTTTCCTGTGGATGACTCCGATTCCGCAGCGATCGCGCGGCAGCTGGCTGTGGCGCCGTCGGTCTGGTTGGGCATGGTCGTCCCGAAGCGCCATGCCCGGCGCGCGGTGACCCGGACTTTGCTCAAGCGACAGATCCGAAGCGTCGCACTCGATCGGTCGTTGCCGTTGGCCACAGGCCTCTGGGTGGTCCGCTTGCGGGCACCGTTCGACCGGTCGGTCTTTCCGAGTGCCGCCTCCGAGGCCCTGCGGCGGTACGCCCGGGCGGAGCTTCAGCACCTCTTCGCCCGCGCGTCCGAGCGGCTGGTCGCTCGCTGACGAGCCGGAGCCGGCTTCGATGTCGAGCGACCTGCGCATGCTCAAGGAATCGCCGCGCCGCGCCCTGATGGCGCTCGTTCGCCTCTATCGTTTTTTGAGCGGCGGGCGGCCGCCCACGTGCCGGTTCGAGCCGAGTTGCTCGGCGTATTGCCTTGCCGCGCTGGAGCGGCACGGCGCCGGCGTCGGCACCATGATCTCGGTGTACCGTGTGCTTCGCTGCGGGCCCTGGTGCGCGGGCGGCCACGATCCGGTGCCGTCGCAGGCGCCGCGTGTCCTTCGTTTCCTTGCGCGTGACGCCCGTCCTGCAAGCGCTTCGCCCTCTTCCCCGACCTCGACCTCCCCACCATGACCGATGTACGCCGCACCCTGCTGTGGGTGGTGTTTTCCATGTCGCTGTTCCTGATCTGGAATTCCTGGAATCAGCACAACGGCAAGCCGTCGATGTTCAGCCCGGCACCGGCGAAACCGGTGGCGCCGGTGACCTCGCCCGCCACGGCCGACGCCTCGCGAGCCCCCGTGGCGACCGCCACCTCGCCGGTCGCACCCGCGGCGCCACCGCCCGCCGCGCGCGAACTCGCCACCGTGTCGACGGAGCTCGTCAAGGCGACCTTCAGCAACGAGGGCGGCAGCCTCGTTCGGCTCGAACTCCTGAAGTACAAGGACCAGGTCGAGTTCGGCGTCTGGGATTCGTTGCTCGCGCTCGTCGGCCTGCGCAGCCACCCGTCGGCAAGCGCCACGAACAACGTGATGCTCTTCGACGAATCGGCCGACCGCTACTACGTCGCGCGCAGCGGCCTGACCTCGGAAGTAACGGGCGTCGAATTGCCGAACAGCCGGACGCTCATGTCGCTGGTGCCCGGCGACCGCCAGCTCCGCGACGGCCAGGACACGCTGCAACTGCGATACGAGTCGCCACCGGTCGCCGGCGTCAAGCTGGTGAAGACCTACACCTTCCATCGCGACGACTACGTGATCGACGTTCGCAACGAAGTCGTCAACGCGTCCGGCGCGCCGGTGTCGCCGAGGTTGTACCTGCAACTCGTGCGCGACGGCAACCCGCCGCCGGGCGGCTCGGGGATGTATTCGACCTACACCGGTGTCGCGATCGACGACGGCAACAAGTTCGAGAAGGTCGCCTTCAAGGACATCGAGAAGCGCGCCGCCGGCGAGCGCGCCGATCACACCGCGTCGTCCGACAGCGGCTGGATCGCCATGGTCCAGCACTACTTCACGACGGCGTGGCTGATCGACCGTGCCGACGGATCGAAGCAGCGGCGCGAGTACTTCACCGGCAAGTCGGATGAAATCAACCCGGCGACCGGCCGGGAGGCGCACCTCTACACCGTGAGCGAGGTCGTGCCGCTCGGAACGATCGCCCCGGGCGCGAGCGCCAGCTTCGACAGCAAGCTCTTTGCCGGCCCCCAGGAAGAGAACCGGCTGGCCGCGCTCGCGCCGCGGCTCGAGCTCGTCAAGGACTACGGCATCTTCAAGATCCTCGCCGAGCCGCTCTTCTGGCTGCTGACGCAGATCCACAAGCTCTTCGGCAACTGGGGCTGGTCGATCGTCGGCCTCGTCGTGCTGCTGCGCATCGCCTTTTTCTGGCTCAACTTCAAGGCCTACAGCTCGATGGCGCGGATGAAGGCCATCAGCCCGAAGATCACCGAGATGCGCGAGCGGATGAAAGACAAGCCGCAGCAGATGCAGCAGGAGATGATGCGCATCTACCGCGAGGAGAAGATCAACCCGCTCGGCGGCTGCCTGCCGATCTTCATCCAGATGCCGTTCTTCATCTCGCTCTACTGGGTGCTGCTGTCGACTGTCGAGATGCGCGGTGCGCCGTGGATCGGCTGGGTGCATGACCTGTCGGTGAAGGACCCCTACTTCATTCTGCCGCTGCTCATGACCTGCTCCAGCCTGCTGCAGACCTGGCTCAACCCGACCCCCGCCGACCCGATGCAGGCGAAGATGATGTGGTTCATGCCGCTCATCTTCTCGGTGATGTTCTTCGTCTTCCCCGCGGGGCTGGTGCTGTACTGGCTGACGAACAACATCCTCGGCATTGCGCAGCAGTACCTGATCAACAAGAAGCTGGGCGTGCTGGGCAAGTAGCCCCAGGTCCTCGAGAACCTCGGCGGATGTCGCTCCGTCACGACGACCCGATCGTTGCCCTCGCGACGGCCAGCGGGCGCGGAGCCGTCGGCATCGTGCGTGTCTCGGGCCGCGATCTGTCGGCCTTCGTCGTCGCACTGCTCGGCCGGGCGCTCACGCCACGGCATGCCACTTATCTGCCGTTCGCCGACGCCTCGGGTACGCCGCTCGACCACGGCCTGGCGCTCTACTTTCCCGCGCCGCACTCCTACACCGGCGAGGACGTGCTGGAGTTGCAGGCGCACGGCGGCGCGGTGGTGTTGCAGCTGCTGCTCGCGCGCTGTCTCGAGGTCGCTGCATCATCGGCCGGCAGGCCCGGCGTGCCGGTGCTGGCCGATCTGCGGCTGGCCCGGCCGGGTGAATTCACCGAGCGCGCCTTTCTCAACGACAAGCTCGACCTGGCGCAGGCCGAGGCGGTCGGGGACCTGATCGACGCCAGCACCGAGGCGGCGGCGCGCTCCGCCGGCCGGTCGCTGACGGGCGCGTTCTCGAACGAGATCAACGCCTTGCGCGACCGCTTGATCGAGCTGCGCATGCTGGTCGAGGCGACGCTTGATTTCCCCGAGGAAGAAATCGATTTCCTGGAGAAGGCGAACGCGAGGGCCCGCCTGCACGCCGTCGCCGGGCAGGTCGATGCGGTGCTCGCGCGGGCGCGCCAGGGAGTGCTGCTGCGCGAGGGCATCACCGTGGTGATCGCCGGCCAGCCGAACGTCGGCAAGAGTTCGTTGCTCAACACGCTCGCCGGCGCCGAGCTCGCCATCGTGACGCCGATGGCCGGCACGACGCGGGACAAGGTCAGCGGCACGATCCAGATCGAAGGCGTGCCGGTGCACGTCGTCGACACCGCCGGGCTGCGCGATGCCGGCGACGACGTGGAGCGCATCGGCATCGCCCGCAGCTGGTCGGAGATCAGCCAGGCCGATACGGTGCTGTTCCTGCATGACCTCACCCAGCGGGGCGAGCCGGACTACGAGGCGGCCGAAGCGGCGATCGCCGAGAGATTGACGACGGCGCTGGCCCGAAGCGATCGTCTGCTGCACGTCTTCAACAAGTCGGACGCGACGCAGAAGCCGTCACCCGGCCTCAGCGTTTCGGCCCGGACCGGGGAAGGAATCGGCGAGTTGCGGCGACGCCTGCTGCAACTCGCCGGCTGGCACGCGCAAACCGAGGGCCCGTTCATCGCCCGCGCGCGCCACGTCGACGCGCTCGGGCGGGCGCGCGCGCATCTCGCGCAGGCGGGGGTTCTCGCCTCCCAGGCCGACGCGGTGCTCGACCTCCTTGCCGAAGAACTCCGCCTTGCCCACGACGCGCTCGGCGAGATCATCGGCCAGTTCAGTGCGGACGACCTGCTGGGCGAGATCTTCGGGCGGTTCTGCATCGGCAAGTAGGTCGACCGGCTCGACGAGGTGGCCGACGAAACCGGCGTCCGCCGACGATGCCGAGGCCCGCCAAGGACAGGCCGGCGATCCAGGGATGCGCTGCATGCAAGCCCCGATCGATCAGCGCAGCAGCGCCAGCGTCGCCGAGTCGCGCCGGCCGGCGTAGAGACGGTCGATTGCTGCGCCGAAGAACGCGTCGCCCGGGCCGGCCGCGGCTTCGAAGATCGTCAGACACGAGCCGAGCTTGAGGTCGTCGGGCGAGCCGAGGATCTGCAGCGGCGTGCGCCCTTCGCAGGCGAGGACGAGTTCGACGCACTCGCGCAGCCGCGGCCCGAGCAGCGGGTGCGCGAGGTAGCCGGCCGCCTCGGCGAGCCCGTCGAGGCCGAACCTGCGCGCCGTGGCGCTGCGGCCGAGGTCACGGTGCTGCGGAAAAATGAACCAGATCCAGTGCGTCTGCTTGCGGCCCCCGCGCAGCTCGGCGCAGACGGTGGCGTAGACCGGCTCCTGGGCGGCGACGAAGCGGTCGAGCGGGGGGGAAGCGGCGGGGTTCATCGGGGGTGGCCGGCGCGGTTCGGCGTCTGTGCCTCAGCGCCCGAGCAAACGGCGTTCCACCAGCGCGAGCACCTCGGGCCGCCCCGAGAGCACCAGCGTGTCGCCGCTGCCGAGCCGGAGCTGCGGGTCCGGCTGGGTCTGGCCGCCGCCCGCCCGCCGCACCGAGACGACGTGAACGCCCGCCGCCGGCAGGGCGAGCTCGGCGAGCGTCTTGCCGACGTGGGCCGTGCCGTCCGGCAAGGTCACGCTGTGCAACCGGGCGCTGGCATGGTCGTCGGCGGAATCGTCGTCGGCGCCGTGGAAGTAGCCGCGCAGGAGGCCGTAGCGAGCGTCGCGCTGGTCCTGCACGACGCGGATGACGCGCCGCAACGGCACGCCGACGAGCGCCAGCGCATGGCTCGCGAGCATCAGCGAGCCTTCGATCGCCTCCGGGACGACGCCGGTCGCGCCGGCCGTCTGCAGGCGCTCGAGATCGGCGTCGTCGCGGGTGCGGACGATCACCGGCACCGTCGGCGCATGGGTGTGCACGAGGTCGAGGATCTTGAGCGCCGAGGCGGTGTCGTGGTACGTCACGACGACGGCGCTCGCCCGCGCCAGGCCGGCGGCCATCAGGCTCTTCAGGCGCGCGGCATCGCCGAAGACGACGCTCTGCCCGGCCGCGTCGGCCTGGCGGACGCGGTCCGGGTCGAGATCGAGCGCGATGTAGGGGATGTGCTCGCCGTCGAGGAGCCGGGCCAGGTTCTGGCCGCAGCGCCCGTAGCCGGCGATGATGATGTGCGACTCGGCGTTGATGGCGCGTTTGGCGATCGTCGTCATCGCGACCGACTGCATCAGCCAGTCGGTGGCGGAGAGGCGCATCACGATCCGGTTGCTCCAGAGCACGATGAACGGCGTGGCGAGCATCGACAGCACCATGCTCGCGAGCACCGTGCTCTGCAGCGATGCCGGCAACAGCCGCTGCTGGGTCGCGAGCGTCAGGAGCACGAAGCCGAACTCGCCGGCCTGGGCGAGGTAGAGGCCGGTGCGCAGCGCGACGCCGGGCGCGGCGCCGAAGAGCCGGGCGAGCGCCGTCACCAGCGTGAACTTGAAGACGACCGGCACGACCGTCAGCAACAGCACCAGCGGCCAGTGCCGCCAGACCGCCTCGGCATCGAGCTTCATGCCGATCGTGATGAAGAAGAGGCCGAGCAGGACGTCGTGAAACGGCCGGATGTCGGTCTCGACCTGGTGCTTGTACTCGGTCTCGGCGATCAGCATGCCCGCGACGAAGGCGCCGAGCGCGAGCGACAGGCCGGCGAAGTCGGTCAGCCAGGCCAGGCCGAGCGTGACGAGCAGCAGGTTCAGGATGAAGAGCTCCTCGCTCTTGCGGCGGGCCACGATCGTCAGCCACCAGCGCATCACCCGCTGGCCGCCGACGAGCAGCACCGTCAGCAGCGCGACCGCCTTGACGCCGGCGACGCTCAGCTCGCGCAGCAGGGCCTCGGGCGACGAGCCGAGGGCCGGGATCAGCACGAGCAACGGCACCACGGCGAGATCCTGGAACAGCAGCACGCCCATCACGCGGCGCCCGTGTTCGCTGTCGAGCTCGAGCCGGTCGGCCATCAGCTTGACGACGATCGCGGTGCTGCTCATCGCCAACGCGCCCCCGAGTGCGACCGCGCTTTGCCAGCCGAGACCCACCTGCCGCCCCATTCGCGCAAAGGCCCAGCCGAGCACCGCGTGACCCGCCACCGCGACCAGCATCGTCAGCGCGACCTGGCTCAGGCCGAGCCCGAACACCAGACGCCGCATGCTGCTCAGCTTCGGCAGGTTGAACTCGAGCCCGATCACGAACATCAGGAACACGACGCCGAACTCGGCAAGGTAGTTGACGCCCCCCGAGTCCTTCGCGAGCGCCATCGCGTTCGGCCCGATGAGCACGCCCACTGCCAGGTAGCCGAGGATCGGCGGCAGGCGCGCGAGTCGACAGGCGACCACCCCGGCCACCGCGGCGACGAGATAGAGCAGGACGAGCGTGAGCGTCGAGGCGGTCGGGTGCATCGCGGGTGCATCTCTGGGAAAGGGGCCGGGGGAAGCGTCGTCCCGAAGCCCGCCAGCCTCCTAGAATCGACCGATCCTACTGGACCCACCCGACCGCCCGGTGCCCGCGACCCTTTCTTTTCCCGCATTCGATGCCGAACGTGCGCTGCGGCTCGCGCGCGACACCTTCGACATCGAAGCCCGGGCGCTGCTCGGCCTGAAGGCGCGTCAGGGTGCGCGCTTCGGCGAAGCCTGCCGGGCCATGCTGGAGTGCCGTGGCCGGGTCGTCGTGATGGGGATGGGCAAGAGCGGCCACGTCGCGCGCAAGATCGCCGCGACGCTCGCCTCGACCGGCACGCCGGCCCTCTTCGTGCACCCCGCCGAGGCGAGTCACGGGGACCTCGGCATGGTCGCCCCGGGCGACATCGTGCTGGCGATCTCCAACTCCGGCGAGAGCGACGAGATCGCCGCGATTCTTCCCGCGTTGCGGCGCATGGGCTCGACCCTGATCGTCATGACGGGGCGGCTCGACTCGAGCCTCGCGCGCCACGCGGAGGTCGTGCTCGACAGCGCGGTCGACCAGGAAGCCTGTCCGCTCAACCTCGCGCCGACCGCCAGCACCACCGCGCAGATGGCGCTCGGCGATGCGCTCGCCGTGGCGCTGCTCGACGCGCGCGGCTTTCGCGAGGAGGATTTCGCGCGCTCTCATCCCGGCGGCGCGCTCGGCCGCAAGCTGCTGATCCACGTGCGCGACCTGATGCGCAGCGGCGACGCGGTGCCGCGCGTCGGCCCGGACGCCCGTTTCACGGCGCTGTTGCGCGAGATGACGGCCAAGGGCCTCGGCTTCACCGCCGTCGTCGACGAGACCGGCCAGCACGTCGTCGGCATCTTCACCGACGGCGACCTGCGCCGCCTGATCGAGCGCGGTGCCGACCTCCGCGAGCTGGTCGCGCGCGACGTGATG
>CAZZWY010000069.1:0-11222 GCA_964657785.1 uncultured Acetobacteraceae bacterium | reverse complement strand
GCGGTTCGCGACAAGTTCGTCGGCGGGCTGCTGTTGCCGGGCGATGAAACCGGCGATTGCTTCAAGTTCACGCAGAATCTGGCGGCATTGGCGGTGAAGCTGGGTGTCCGGTTCCAGTACGGCACGCAAATTCGCAAGCTGCAACTGGCCGGCGGGCGGATCGAGGAGGTCGTGACCGATGCCGGAACGTTGAAGGCGGATGCCTATCTCGTCGCGCTCGGCAGCTACTCCTCCTTGCTGCTCAAAGGCGTCGGCATCCGCCTACCGGTCTATCCCGTCAAAGGCTATTCGCTGACCGTGCCCATCACCGACGTCGCCGGTGCGCCGGAGTCGACCGTCATGGACGAGACCCACAAAGTTGCCGTGACCCGGCTCGGCGAACGCATCCGCGTGGGCGGCACGGCCGAACTCGCCGGCTACACGCTGCGGCTGCACGAAGCGCGTCGACAGACGCTTGCACACGTCGTCACGGATCTCTTTCCCCGGGGCGGGGACGTCTCGCGCGCCGAATTCTGGTGTGGGCTGCGACCGATGACGCCGGACGGGACGCCGATTCTCGGCGCCACGCGCCTGCCCAATCTCTTCCTCGCGACCGGCCACGGAACGCTCGGCTGGACCATGGGGCCGGGGACCGGGCGCGTCATTGCCGACGTGATCTCGGGGCGAAAGCCCGGCATCGACATGAGCGGGCTCACGGTCGACCGCTATGCGAACGCCTATGCTTGAATTGCTCCCAGCGGCGTGCACGAGACTCTGCGCTCGGCACCACGTTCTGGTTACCGCAAGGTGCCGAATTGGGTGGGCTTCGGCTTCTTTCTGTTCGCCGAGTGGAGCGTCGGCTCCGCGGCCTCATATCCAACGTCGCCACGCAGCGGTGCCGCCGGCGCGATCGGTGCGGGTTGCTTCTCGACCTGGCCGTTGCTGAAGTACCAGCGTTTGACGTCCTGGACCCAGTCGGCGTCGTTTGTCGTCATGTTGTCCTCATTGAACGCGAATGGCGAAAGCTGGCCACGGTGAGATTGTCTCGAGGATTGCCGCGTGCCGGTTAAGCGACACCGCGGTAATCGGTAGTAGTCGGTAGTAGTGGGCCCTGCCACAGATCGCGCCGATTGTCCGGCAGGTCAAGCTGCGGCTAATTCCAACGGAAATCCATGGTGTGCCTGGTCAACCGGCGTGGCTTCCAACTGCACCGAAGCGAGTCGGTCGGCACGCGGAAACTCTTGTGGCGGCGATGAGCCTGCCATCGCTTCCTCGAAGGATCGATTCGACCAGCCGTCGAGTTGGGGCGCCGAGCCGCCGACATACCAACGCTGGAAATCGGCCTCGTCATGATCCACGAACGAATCCTCGCCATCCATCGAAGAACTCCCTCGGCTCTTGCAACAAGCGAGCCGTGCAGGCATCGTGCCGAAACGTCCCGGCCGGCCGCGTCGGTACGGCGAGCGAGGCGATGTAGGAGATCGTCGACATCATGTCAATGCAGGTAAAGCGCGCACTGGAATCGTCATGTGACCGGTGTGAAATGACGGCCCACAAGTCGAGGAGAGATGCGTGAGCGGCGAGGTGACGACCGAGATGACCGCTGCCGACCACCGGATCCGCGTGGGCGTCGGGGGTTGGACGTTCGAACCATGGCGGAATAGTTTTTTCCCCGCGGACCTGCCGAAAGCGCAGGAGCTGGCCTACGCAAGCCGAAAGCTCACGGCGATCGAAGTCAACGGCACCTACTACAGCACGCAAAAACCGGCCACCTTCGCCCGCTGGTACGACGAGACCCCGGAGAACTTCGTCTTCTCGTTGAAGGCGCTGCGCTACACGACCAACCGACGCGTGCTTGCCGAAGCCGGCGAGTCGATCGAACGCTTCGTCGGCAGCGGGTTGTCGTCCTTGAAGGAGAAGCTCGGGCCGATCGTCTGGCAGTTCGCGCCGACGAAACGCTTCGACGCGGTCGACTTCGAGGCGTTCCTCGCATTGCTGCCGTCCTCGGTCGACGGCTTTGCGTTGCGACATGCGCTCGACGTTCGCCACGAGAGCTTCATGACCCCGGAGTACCTGGCTCTGGCTCGCAGGTACCGGTGCGCGACGGTATTCACCGATTCGGACGATTACCCGTCTTTCGCCGACCCGACCGGTGACTTCATCTACGCTCGCCTGATGCGATCGGTGTCGCATCTCCCGGCGGGCTTCGAGCCGTCCGCGCTCGATGCCTTCGCCGCCTGCGCGCGCGCCTGGCGCGACGGGACCGAACCCGAGGGTCTGCCGCGGGTCGAACCGACGCCCGTCGCCGCCACGGTTGGGCCGCGTGACGTCTTCCTTTACTTCATCAGCGGCGCCAAGGAACGGGCGCCCGCGGCGGCAATGGCGCTGCTCGAGCGGCTCGGGGAGACTGCCGCTGCGCCGCCGGAAGAGACGTGACAGACTTGCCCGTCGACCCGCTCCATCCTCCAGCATGACTGCCTCGGACACCACTTCCCCGCCGCCCGCCGTCGGCGCGCCCCGCCCCCCGCGCGCCGCCGCGACCCTGGTGGTCGTGCGTGACGGACCCGAGGGCGTGGAGGTGCTGCTCTCGCGCCGTGCCGAACGCGGCGACCACAACAGCGGCGCCTGGGTGTTTCCCGGTGGCGTCGTCGATCCGGGCGACCGCGCCGCCCATGCGTTGTGCGAGGGCCTGGACGACGTGGCGGCGAGCCGTCGACTGAGCCTTGCCAGCGGCGGGCTCGACTACTACGTCGCGGCGATCCGCGAATGCTTCGAGGAAGCCGGGCTGCTCTTCGCGGCCGGCCCGCACGGCGAGCTGGTCGTGCTCGACGACGCCGCCGGCCTCGCGCTCGGCGACTGGCGCGGCGCGCTGCACCGCAACGAGCGCACGCTGGGAGAGCTTTGCGCGCACGCGCAGCTGCGGCTGGCGGCCGATCGGCTCGTCTACCTGAGCCACTGGCTGACCCCGCTCGGGCGCGCCAAACGTTTCGACACCCGCTTCTTCATCGCTGCCGTACCGCGTGGACAGACGGCGGCGTTCGACGGCACCGAACTCGTCGAGCAACTCTGGCTGCGGCCGGTCGACGCGATCGCGCGGCGCAGCGAACTCAAGCTGATGACGCCCACGCAAAAAACGCTCGAACAGCTGAGCACCTTCGAGACCACCGAGGCCGCGCTGGCCTGGGCCCGCCTGCCGCGCACGGTGCCGCTGACGATGCCGAGGGTCGGCGTCGGCAGCGAGGGCACGCGGCCGGTCATGCCCGATGAGCCGGCCTATGCCGAGATGGGCCGGATCGACCCCGCCGGCGAGGGCCTGGCGTGCTACGACATCCAGCCTGGAGTTCCGGTCAGGCTCTCGCCGCGGGTGCTGCGCGTCACCGCCGGTAACGGCAGCGTGATGACCGGGCCCGGCACCAACACCTACCTGCTCGGCGGCGGCGCGACCAACGAATGGGCGGTGATCGATCCCGGGCCGCCGGACGACGCCCACCTGCAGGCCATCCTCGCGGCGGCGCCCGGCCCGATCCGCTGGATCTTCCTGACCCACACCCACCAGGATCATTCGCCGCTGGCCATGCCGCTGAAGGCACGCACCGGCGCCACCGTCTACGGCCGCATCGCCGACCATCCCGAATGGCAGGACGCCACCTTCACGCCCGACGTGACCCTCGACGGCGGCGAACGCTTCATGTTGCCCGGGCTGCAAGGACAGGGCAGCCATCTACGCGCCCTGCGCACGCCCGGCCACGCGTCGAACCATGTCTGCTTCCTGCTCGAGGAGGAGCGGCTGCTGTTCACCGGCGATCACGTCATGCAGGCGTCGACCGTCGTCATCAACCCGCCGGACGGCGACATGGCGGCCTACCTCCACTCGCTGCGGGAATTGCTCACCGAGGACCTCGAGTGGCTCGCGCCGGGCCATGGTTTCCTGATGGACGAGCCTCGGCGCGCACTCCAATGGATCATCGACCACCGCTTGAAGCGCGAGGCGACCGTCGTCGCGGCGCTCCGGGAGATCGGTCCCGCGGACGAATCCAGGCTGCTGGCCAGGGTCTACGCCGATGTCTCGCCGCGTTTGCATCCCGTCGCGCTGCGCTCGCTGCGCGCCCACCTCTACAAGCTGCGAGACGAGGCGCGCGCGGTGCGGACGGACGAATGCTGGGCGCTCGCGGCGAGCGGTTCGGTGGCGTCAGCCTCCTGACAGCGCACCCGCGTCGTCGCGCGCCGCGCTGTCGAGGTGGATCGTACAGTTGAGCAGGCTCACCCCGTGAGGCGGCTCGTCTGCCAGCACGCTGAGGCTGGTGTTGCCCAGGTGTTCGGGCGCCGTGGTGCCAGCGGGGAGCGAGGCGTGGCGGGCCAGCACGACGCCGATCACGAGCCCGTGGCTGACGACCGCGAGGTTGCCTTCGGTCGCGGCGCGATGCTGGAGGATGCAGTCGAACGCTTCGTCGACCCGTTGCTCGAATTCGGCCCGCGATTCGCCGCCTGGCGCGGCGTCATCCGCTGTCCGCGGGTCGACTGCCAGCGAATCGTAGGCCAGGCCGCGCAGGTCGCCGAAGTTGCGCTCGTGCAGCAGCGAGGTCGTCTCGATCGGCGCGCCGGTGGCCGCGGCGATCAGCTCGGCGGTGCGCAGCGCCCGCGGCAGGTCGCTGGCGAGGATGCGGGTCACGCCGAGCGGGGCCAGTCGCCGTGCCAGCGCGCCGGCCTGCGCCAGGCCGCGCTCGTTCAGCGGCGTGGCCGCCGGCTGCAGGACGCGCGCGGCATTCAGCGCGGTTTCGCCGTGACGAATCAGGAAAATGCTCATCGGAAGGCCAGCGGGCACGGGAGGACGAGCCAGTATGTCGGAAGTCGGGACATTTGCGGTGCGGCTGCTGCCGTCGGGCCGCTGCTTCGAGGCGACGCGCGAGGAGACGCTTCTGCAGTCGGCGCGCAACGCCGGCATCGGCTTGCCGAGCGCCTGCCGCAACGGGACCTGCCGACGGTGCCTGTGCCGGCTCGCGAGCGGGTCGGTCAGCTACCGGATCGAGTGGCCGGGCCTGAGCCGTGAGGAAAAGGCCGAGGGGTACATCCTGCCGTGCGTCGCCCGCCCCGACTCTTCGCTCGTCATCGAGGCGGAGGGGACGTCGACGATTCCCGGGCAAGCGTGAAATCCGACCCCCCCGTTTTCGGGGCTTCGCTAGAATGACGGTTCGTCTCGAGGAGCGTTGCAAGGCCCGCCGCCGCAGTTGCGGAACGGCCCCAGGCTCGGGAATCGACGCGGCCGCATCGAGGCAGCCGCGTTGAGGCAACCGCGCTCACCCGCACGACGGTCTCGATTCGTGGGTGAGTTATGAACTTCCCTGACAGACCGGCGTGCGGGCTCACCACTGGAGCCTGTGAAATGAACGCCGTACTGAAACCCACCGCCGACTACGCCATTGCCGACCCTTCGCTCGCCGCCTGGGGACGCAAGGAAATCAAGATCGCCGAGACCGAGATGCCCGGCCTCATGGCGATTCGCGAGGAATTCGCGAAGAGCCAGCCTTTGAAGGGCGCGCGCATCACCGGCAGCATCCACATGACGATCCAGACCGCCGTGCTCGTCGAGACGCTGCAGGCACTCGGCGCGAATGTGCGCTGGGCGTCGTGCAACATCTTCTCGACGCAGGACCACGCGGCGGCCGCCCTCGTCGAGCAGGGCACGCCGGTCTTCGCGCACAAGGGTGAAACGCTCGCCGATTACTGGGACTTCACCCACCGCATCTTCGAGTTCGGCGCCAAGGGTACGGAGGGCGAAGGCCCGAACATGATCCTCGACGACGGCGGCGACGCGACGCTCCTGATGATCCTCGGCCAGAAAGCCGAGAAGGACGCGTCGGTGATCGCGAACCCGACCAGCGAAGAAGAGACCTGCCTCTACGCCTCCATCAAGGCCAAGCTCGCGGTCGACGCGACCTGGTACACCCGCAAGGCCGCCCAGATCATCGGCGTGACCGAAGAGACGACGACCGGCGTGCACCGCCTGAAGGAAATGAGCGCGAAGGGAACGCTGCCGTTCCGCGCCATCAACGTCAACGACTCGGTGACGAAGAGCAAGTTCGACAACCTCTACGGCTGCCGCGAGTCGCTGGTCGACGGGATCAAGCGCGCGACCGACGTGATGATCGCGGGCAAGGTCGCGGTCGTGGCCGGCTACGGCGACGTGGGCAAGGGCTCGGCGCAGGCGCTGCGGGCCTTGAGCGCGCAGGTGTGGGTCACCGAGATCGACCCGATCAACGCGCTTCAGGCGGCGATGGAGGGCTACAAGGTCGTCACGATGGAGTACGCCGCCGACAAGGCCGACATCTTCGTCACGACGACCGGCAACAAGGGGATCATCCGCCACGAGCACATGGTCGCCATGAAAGACCAGGCGATCGTCTGCAACATCGGCCACTTCGACAACGAGATCGACATCGCGTCGATCGAGAAGTACCAGTGGGAAGAGATCAAGCCGCAGGTCGACCACGTGATCTTCCCGGACGGCAAGAAAATCATCCTGCTCGCCAAGGGGCGCCTGGTAAACCTCGGCTGCGGCACGGGCCATCCGAGCTTCGTGATGTCGAGCTCGTTCGCGAACCAGACGATCGCGCAGATCGAGCTGTTCACCAAGTCGGAGAAGTACAGCGTCGGCCAGGTCTACGTGCTGCCGAAGCACCTCGACGAGAAGGTTGCACGCCTGCACCTGAAGAAGGTCGGCGCGATGCTGACCGAGCTCACCGACGAGCAGGCCGCCTACATCGGCGTCGACAAGGCCGGCCCGTACAAGCCCGACACCTACCGCTACTGATCGGCAAGCCTTCAGTGCGAGCCGACCAGTTGCTGCTGCGGCGGGCGCTGGCACCGACCCGGTCGGCCGCGCAGCGGCTGATCGAGCGCGGGGCCGTGCGCTGGCAGGGTGCCGGCGGCTGGCAGGTGCTGCGCAAGGCGGGCGAGAACCTCGGCGACGACTGCCGGCTCGAGGTCACCGACGACGCCGAGCTGCGCTTCGCGTCGCGCGGCGGCCTGAAGCTCGAAGGCGCGTTGACGCGCTGCCGCCTCGACCTGACCGGGCGGACTGCGCTCGACGTCGGCCAAAGCACCGGCGGCTTCACCGACGTGCTGCTGCAGCGCGGCGCGGCGCGGGTCGTCGGCCTCGACGTGGGTCGCGGGCAGTTGCACCCGCTGCTGGCCGCCGATCCGCGCGTCACCTGCGTCGAGGGGCTGAACGCCCGCGACGTGAGCGGCTCGGCGTTCGAACGCGACACACCACTCCACTCGTTCGGCATCGTCGTCGCCGACCTCTCGTTCATCTCGCTGACGCATGTGTTGCCGACGATCGCACGCTACCTCGCGCCGGAAGCCGACGCCCTGCTGCTCGTGAAGCCGCAGTTCGAGTTGCAGCCGGCCGACATCGGCAAGGGTGGCCTGGTGCGTGACCCGGCGGCCTACGCGAGGGTCGAGCAACGCATCCGCAACGCTTGCGACGCGCTCGGACTTCGGGTGAGCGACTGGTTCGACAGCCCGATCGCCGGGGGTGACGGCAACCGCGAATTCTTCGTCCGGGCCGGGCCCGGTGCGCAAAGGTCCCCATGACATCCATCCCCGCGCTCAGCCTGGAATTCTTCCCGCCGAAGACGCCCGAGGGCGTCGTCAAGCTGGCGGCAACGCGCCAGCAGCTCTACCACTTGAAGCCGGAGTTCTGTTCGGTGACCTACGGTGCCGGCGGTTCCACCCAGGGCGGGACCTTCCAGACGGTGCAGGCGATCCTTGGCGAAGGCGTCGAGGCCGCGCCGCACTTCTCGTGCATCGGGGCGAGCCGCGAATCGATCCGCGCCCAGCTCGCGCTGTTCGAACTGCACGGCGTGCGCCGCATCGTCGCCTTGCGCGGCGACCTGCCGAGCGGCTACGGTGGCAGCCAGGGCGAGTTCCAGTATGCGAGCGATCTGGTCGCCTTCATCCGCGCCGAGACCGGGGACCGGTTCCACATCGAGGTCGCCGCGTATCCGGAGATGCACCCGCAGTCGCGTTCGCCGCAGGCGGACCTGGGCGCCTACGTCAGAAAAGTGCGAGCCGGGGCCGATTCGTCGATCACCCAGATGTTCTTCAACGCCGACGCGTATTTCCGCTTCGTCGACGAGACGCGTGCGCTCGGCGTTGATGTGCCAGTCACGGCGGGCGTCATGCCGATCACCAATGCCAGCGGCATCATCCGCTTCGCCGACGCCTGCGGCGCCGACATGCCGCGCTGGATCCGCCTGCGGCTGCAAGGGTTCGGCGACGACGCCGATTCGATCAAGGCCTTCGGCCTGGACGTGATCACCGCCTTGTGCGAACGGCTGCGCGCCGGCGGCGCGCCGGGCCTTCATTTCTACACCATGAACCAGTCGCAGGCGACGCTCGAAATCGTTCGTCGTCTGGGCTGAACGCGCCGACGGTCGACAAGTCGTTCCAGACCCTGCGAGCGGCCCGCAGGCTGACTGTCAGGGCTTCTCCCACATGACGCCGTCCTCGGTCAGCATCGCATCGAGCGGAAAATCATGCGGCCCCGAGCGCAGCAACGGCAGGAAGCCGTGGGTAAAGCTGACACCGACGGTCACCGGCCGCGGCGTCACGGAGTTCAGCGTGCGCTCGAAGAAGCCGCCGCCATAACCGAGCCGAACGCCACCTGGCCCGAAGCCGAGGCAAGGCACGACGAGGATCTCCGGCGCGAATTCCTCGGTGCCTTTCGGTTTCGGGATGTCGTACGCGTCATGCTCCATCTCGCACCCGGGGTACCAGATGTGAAAGCGCAGCGAGCCGGTCTGCCGGTTGGCGACCGGCAGGCCGATGCGCCGCGTGACGCCCTCGGGCGCGCCTTCGGTCCAGCGGTAGAGCGCGGGCAGCGGATCGAATTCGCCCTTGATCGGCCAGTAGGCGCCGATCGAATTCTCCTTCCGCCCGACCAGCCAGACGCGCAGCGTCTTCTGCAGCTCGACCGCGCGCTCCAGGCGATCGGTCATCACCAGCCGGGCCGCGACGAGTTTCTTGCGGAGTTCGGCGCGATCGGGCGCGGTCGGGTGCATGCAAAGGCCTTTCGCTGGAAGGGCCCCGATTGTGCAAGAAGGCTTGCCGAAGACAGGCTCAGTTCGTGCCGCTGACCCGGCCCTGGGCCCAGACGGCGCCGGCCGCCGCGGTGCGCGCCAGCGCCGCGCACCCCGCGGCGAGGCGGCCGGTCAGAAACGCCGCGCCGCGCAAAGGCTCGGCCAGCAACGCGCCGAGGAAGCTTCGCTGACGCGGATTCCAGCGCACCACCGCAGTTTGACGGGCATCCCACGTCTCGACGACCGCATCCTCCGCCGCGTCGAGGCGAACCCGTTGACCGGGCCCGAAGACGTGGTCGCCCAGGTCTCCGCGGCGCGTCATCCAGACACGGCCCGACACGACCGTGAGTTCGCCGCCACGATGCCCGAGGCGGATCGCCTGACCCGGGGCGATCGGACGTTCCGCGCCAACCGGCAGACGCCCCGAACCTGCCGAGCTCAGTGAAGCAGCTTGCGTATTCATCATCAATCTTTCGGGAGTGGATGTAGGCATCTTCGGTGCAAGCGACGAGATAATCCAATGAAACCGGTGCCACGTATTGATGCTTGGAAGACATGAATAGCCGATCCCGCCGACCGCTCTCCCTGGGGAATCTGCGCGCATTCGACGCGGTGGCGCGACGCCTGAGCTTCAGCGAGGCCGCCGACGAGCTCTCCGTCACCCAATCCGCCGTCAGTCGCCAGATCAAGAGTCTTGAAGACGAGCTCGGCGCCACGCTCTTCATGCGTGGCACGCGCCACGTGGAAGCCACCCAGAGCGGTCTCGTCCTCGCTCGTGCCGTGGAGGCCGCGCTCGCGCGCATCGACGCGAGCGTTCGGCAGATTCGCCAGTCGCGCAGCCGCCGCCGGGTCAGCGTGAGCACCTTCGCCTCGTTCGGCTCGCTCTGGCTGCTGCCGCGGATCGAGGCGTTCCAGCGCCTCTACCCCGACATCGACATCCGGGTGTCCGCCACCGACGCGCTCGCCGACCTCGATGACCCCGAGCTCGACCTCGCCCTGCGCTACTGCAGCCCCGCGCAGGCGCCGGCGGGCGCGACCCGGCTCTTCGGCGAAGTGTTGACCCCGGCGGTGAGCCGGTCGTACGCCGACCGCATCCGCAGCGGCGACGCGCCCGCGCTCTCGGTGGTCGCCGACCTGACCCGCCACACCCTGGCCGAGGAGGACGACATCAAGTCGAGCACCGAATACCTGAGCTGGCGGCGCTGGCTGACGTGCCACGGCCAGCCCGGGCTCGAGCCGAAGCGCTGGCTCTACCTGAACTTCACCTACCAGCAGGTGCAGGCGGCGCTGGCCGGCCAGGGGGTGGCGCTGGCGCGGATCGCGCTCGTCTCCGACGCCCTGGAGCGCGGCGAGCTCGTCGAACCGTTCGGTTCGTCGGGCCGCATCGACAGCCCCTACGTGTACTGGCTGGTCGCCGCCCCGGCGAGCCAGAGCCGCGCCGAAGTGACGCAGTTTCGTGACTGGGTGCTCGAGCAGGCACAGCTGACCCGCGCGGCGCTCGGGGAAGCACCGTCTCCCGAGAGCCGGAACCCGGCAGCGGCGGCGCGAACCCTCACCTGACGCCGTGCTCGGTCACGATCAGCGTCAATCGCTGGTCGTGCGGTTCGGGGACGTAGCTCGATGCCGCCATCTCACCGATCGCCCAGGCGACGCCGACGCTCGTCGTGCCGGGGTGGAGGGCGAGCCAGCGGTCGAAGTAGCCGCCGCCATAACCGAGCCGGTGGCCGGTGGGGGTGAAGCCGACGCAAGGCACCAGAACGACGTCCGGGACGACCACGGCGCCAGCGCCCGTGGGGATGCCGCATTCGTCGCGAGTCGCGGGCGGACGACCGTCCCAGCGCCGGTAGTCCATGCGCACCGGCTCGCGTTGCGAAAAGGGCAGGGCGCGCGGGAGATTCGCGCCTGTTCGGTCGACCGACAGGGCCGCGGCTGCGTTAAATTCCGACCGCATCGCCCAATAGAGCCCGAGCAGCGCCGGCTCGAGTTCGCGAAGGACTTCGATCAGGTGCGCCCCCAGTGCGTGGGCCGCGGTCGCCATGCCGGGGCTCGCGGCAAACAGGGTGCGCAGCGCCAGCAGCTGTTGGCGCTGGAGGTGCCTGGCGGAGGGCGGTTCAGCCAATGGAGCCTTGACGATCTGATGTCGAACGCGATGCACAAACGACC
>CAZZWY010000068.1:0-11361 GCA_964657785.1 uncultured Acetobacteraceae bacterium | reverse complement strand
GCTAGTGCTCGCGGCGAGCGCCGCCAGGAGCGTCAGCGGCTCGAGCTTGACGAGGTCGGTGCGGCTGAATGCGTCGCGCCCGGCGACACGGTGGAAGCCCTGCGAGTCGGCGAAGAAGACGGCGTCGAACTTGCCGCGCTCGGCCGTGGCGGCGAGTTTCTGGAAGAACGCCAGGTTGTGCAGGCCTTCGGTGCCGGCGGACGGGTGGCGCCAGCCGGCCACATGCGCGCCGTTGTTCCAGAGGAAGGCGAAGAGATTCATCTCGCGGGCAGGGGCGGTGGGCATTTTCGAGGCTCCCAGTGTTCAGGGCAGGTCGCGTGCGACACGCAGACCGAGCATGTTGCCTTCGTAGTCGTTTGCGTCGCGCGAGCGCTGGCCGGCGCGCGCGAACCGGGCGTCGAGGTTCCACGAGCCGCCGCGGGCCGGGTGCTGCGTGCAGTCGCCCGCCCGCCATGCCGAGCCGTCGCCCGGCGCGCCGTCGTAGTTCGGGTTCCAGCAGTCGGCGGTCCACTCGAAGACCTGGCCCAGCATGTCGAAGAGGCCGAACGGGTTGGCGGCGAAGCGGCGCACCGGGGCGGTTCCCTTGCCGTCCCATTCGCTGCCGCAATCGTCGCAGACGGTGCGGCCGACGCCCGGGTCGTCGCCCCACCAGTACGCCGTCCGGGTGCCGGCGCGGGCCGCGTATTCCCATTCGGCTTCGGTCGGCAGGCGATACGGCTGCCCGGTCTTCCCGGCGAGCCAGGCGACGTAGGCGCTGGCCTGCCGCCAACTCACCCGCACGGCGGGGTCGTCGTCGGTCTGCCGGATGCCGGGCGCGCTCCAGCCGACGCCCGCGACCGCCTCGCCGCGCGCCGCGGCGAAGATCGCGTATTCGACGCGCGTGACCGGCGTCGCCCCGAGCGCGAAGCGCTTGGCGATCGTGACCGGGTGCTGCGGCTGCTGCCACGGCAGCGTCCGGCTGGTCGGCGCGATGCCGAGCCGGGCGACCTCGGCAGCGCCGGTGCCCATGTCGAACCGGCCCGGCGGGATCGCGACCATCTCGGGGCAGTCGGCGCAGTCGCGAAAGCCCGCGTCGGGCGCGGCGACGCCGCTGGCCGCGGCGAGCGCGAGGTGGGCCGCGGCGAGCCAGCGCTTCATCGCGGCGCGGCGGCGCGGGCGGCCGCGAAGTCGGCGCCGAAGAGACGTTTCAGGTGCGCCGCCATGACCGGGTCGGGCAGCGCGTCGACCGCGTGCTTGCGCATCACCCCCTTGACGAGCAGGCTGCCGAGGCGGTCGCCGAAGCCGAGCCACGCCGGCAGCGCGTCGTAGACGTGGGTGTAGAAGCCGCGCACCGGTGCGTCGGCGGCGCGATGCGCGAGGAGCTGCAGCCGCGTCTGGCGCTCGGTGAGGTCGGGGCTGTCGAGCGGCGGCAGCGCGCCGTCGAGGCGCGGCAGCCCCTGCAGCGTGCCTTCGATCTGGGTGAGCGACACCGTGCCGTCGGCGTCGACCGTGCCGCTCAGGTTGCACCGGTTGCTGCGGACCCGTTCGGCCTGCAGGTCGAGCGCGGCGGTGGCCAGCGCGAGCCGGTAGCGGCCGGGGCCTTCGACGATGCGCCGCGGCACCTCGGGCTCGGTGGCGGCGAAGACGTTGACCCAGTGTGTCGCCGGCGCGCCGCGTTCGAGGTCGCCGAAGTAGCTGATCGTGCGCCAGTCGACGGTCGCCGTCTCGGCGCTTTGCGACGCGGTGCAGAGCAGCAGCGCGTTGTGTGCCATGACCGGGAACTCGCGCAGGCCGTCGACGTGCGCGTAGGCGGTGCCGCGCATCGACCAGGCGCAGCGCTCGCCCGGCGCCGGCGCGAACAGGCGCTGCCAGGCGGCGGCCAGGTCCGCCGACCCGAGCGGGCCGTCGGGTGCCGCGGCGCGCCCGGGCGGCGCGGCGAGTCCTGATGCGGCGGCGAGCGCCCATTTCAGCAGATCGCGGCGATCGACGGTGTTCATGACGGAGCGGGCCCGAGTTGGCGTGCGGACGCACCGGCCAGCGCGCGTTGCAGGCCGGTGCCGAACAAGAGGATGAGCACCGCGCCGGCCGCGACGAAGCCGAGCTGCACCGACCAGAACCGAACCGGCGACCAGCGCTCGTAGTAGTGGCCGATCCAGCCGACGATGTTGTTGGCGACGAAGAGCGCGAGGTAGTAGATGCCGATGAACATGCTGCTGACCGCCGCCGGCGCCGCGCGGGCGAAGAGCGCCATGCCGACCGGCCAGACGAAGAGGTAGCCGAGGCTGTAGAAGAAATGGAAAGGGAGCAGCCACGGCCAGGCAAGGCGGGCGCCGCCGTCGGCGATGACCGCCATCGCGAGCAGCATCGAGAAAGCCACGCCGCTGAGCGCGCACCCCCAGCCGAGCTTGGCGATGTCGCTCGGCTCGCGGCCCCGGACCGCCTGCCATTGCCAGATCCGCAGCAGCAGCGGCGGAAAGACGACCGAGCAGATCGCGGTGGCCGACTGGAACCAGGTCACCGGGACCGTGAAGCCGCGGCCCGAGCGGTCGATGAAGCGCTGGATCCAGAGCGGATAGACGTTGCCGATCTGCCCGCCCGGCACCAGGAAGCAGACGACGACCACGAGCACGACGAGGAGCGCGGCGATGACCCCCGCGTCGTGCCGGGTCAACGCCGGGGCGCGTGCGCCGCGGGTCCGCCGCACCGACAACCGGTCCGCGGGCAGGTGGCGGCGGCCGGCGATGTAGATGACGAGCCCGACGAGCATGCCGATCCCCGCCGCGCCGAAGCCCCAGGGCCAGCCGAGCAACTCGCCGAGGGTGCCGCAGACGAGCGGCGCGGCGACGACGCCGACGTTGATGCCGATCGAATAGATCTGGAACGCCTCGGTGCGGCGCCGGTCGTCCGGCGCGTAGAGGCTACTCACCTGCGTGGCGAGGTTCCCTTTCAGGCAACCGCTGCCGACGACGAGGAGGACCAGAGCGATCAGGAACGGCGCTTCCCAGACCATCAGGAAGTGGCCGAGCGCCATCAGGATCGCGCCGATCATCACCATGCGGTGCTGGCCGACGAGCCGGTCGCCGACGAGGCCGCCGAAGACCGGCAGCAGGTAGGCCAGGCCCGAGTAGAGGCCGAACACCATCGACGCGAGACCCTGCGACGACAGCGGCCCGGCGACGCCCTCGAGCAGGCCGCGAAGCCGCTCGAGCTCGAAGACGCCCTCGAGCCGCCCGGGCTTGAACAGCTCGCCGACCATGTAGAGCACGAGGAGCGTCTGCATGCCGAAGAACGAGAAGCGCTCCCAGGCTTCGGTGAATGCGAGGTAGGCGAGCCCGGGGGGATGGCCGAACCATCCGGTCCGCGCCCGCGGATCGATCGCGTCGGCCGTCATCGCGCAGGCCCGACCGTCCGCGGTCGGTTCGGAAAATCACTGCATTCGGCTGTCACGCGAGCGGTCGCCTCGTCGGAAATCGATGTGCCATTCTGGGTCGCCGACCCGGTTGGCTTGAAGCATGACCTCGGTTGCATCCACACAGCGAATTCGGACGGGCTTCGGCACCGGCGATGTCCGCGAAAGTAACGCTTGAACTCCGGCGACGGTCAATCTTGAACTGGTGATCAGGACGACCCGAGTGCCGGCGCCTCAGGTCCGATCAACGGCTCAGTGAGCCAGCAACCGCGGGGCGGCACGATGGCGGGATGAAGGGCCGCGTGCGCGCTGGCCGGGACCTGGCTTACGACGGCCGCCCAGGCGTCCCACGTCAGCGGCAGGTCCTCCTCGGAGCGCGCGATGAGGCGGCCTGGCGCGGATCTGGTCGGACCGACAAGAAGCGATCCTGGAACACACGTTCCACATTCACTACGAAGCGAGAGGCCTTCGGAAACTTCGTTGCGGCTCGGTAAAGTCGATCGCGGGCCGCCGGGACGGCGGCGCCTGGCCGTATAACCCGCCATCGCCATCCGCTGGAGTTCCCCATGACGACCCGACCCGTGCGCTGCGCCTTCGTCGTGGCAGGCCTCGCCATCGGTGCCGTTGCCAACGCGGCCGACGGCCCCGACGCGGCCTTCGTCGCCAAGGTCTCGCAGGGCGGCATGTTCGAGGTCGCGGCCAGCAAGCTGGCGACGCGCAAGGGCTCGACGCAGGACGTGCGCGATTTCGCCGTCGCCGAAGTGCACGACCACACCCTGGTCGGCGCGAAGCTGAAGACGACGGCCGCGGCGGCCCGCATCACCTTCCCGCAACCGCTCAATGCCGATTTCAGCGCGCGGCTCGACCAGCTCGGCAAGCTGTCGGGAGCGGCCTTCGACCAGGCCTACATGGCGGAAATGGCGACCATCCACGACGCCGACGGAGCCGCTTTCGCGACCGAAGCGCAAGAGAGCCCGAATGCCGGTCTGAAGGCCTTCGCGGACGAGACGCACACGATCGTCCTGCGGCACATCGGTGCGATCCACGGCGCGTCGCCGCCCGCCAAGTAGTCGAACCCGGGCCGTCCCGCGCTCGCAGCTTTTATGGGTCGACGCGGCGCAGCCGGCGAGGTCGAGGCGAGGTCGCCTCGGCGCGTCGGGCCCCTTATGCGGTTGCGCCCGGCACAGCGCCGCGCGTCGCGGTCGGCGGCGGCGGTGCATCCATCGGCAGCACCGCGGCCATCAGGGCCTGCGTGTAGGCGTGCTGCGGGTCGTCGAAGATCGACTGGCTCTCGCCGAACTCGACGAGCCGGCCCCGGTTCATCACCGCGAGCTGGTCGGCCATGTAGTCGACCACCGCGAGGTTGTGGCTGATGAAGACATAGGTCAGTCCGAAGTCGGCCTTGAGCTCCTGCAGCAGGTTGAGGATCTGCGCCTGGACCGAGACGTCGAGCGCCGAGGTGGGCTCGTCGAGGACGACGATCTCGGGCTGCACGATCAGCGCCCGGGCGATCGAGACGCGCTGGCGCTGGCCGCCCGAGAGCTGGTTCGGATAGCTGTGCATCAGCCGCCGCGGCAGGCCGACGCGCTCCATCAGCGCCGACACCCGGTCCTTGCGCTCGCCCGCGCCCAAGCCGCCCTGCACCTGCAGCGGCATGCCGATGATCTGCGTCAGCGTCTTGGTCGGGTTCAGCGACGAGTACGGATCCTGGAAGACCGGCTGGATGCGCTTGGCGCGGGCCTGGCGGTCCAGCGCGTCGAGCGGCCGGCCGTCGAGCAGCACCTCGCCCTGCGACGGCGCCAAGGTGCCGAGCAGCATGCGCGCGAGGGTGGTCTTGCCGCTGCCCGATTCGCCGACGATGGCGAGCGTCTGGCCGCGGCGCACGCGCAGGCTCACCCCGTCGACCGCGGCGAGCCGCCGGCGCGGGCGCAGGAAGCCGGTGCCGAGCGTGTAGTGGCAGTGGACGTCGCGGCAGGCGAGCAGCGGCGTCGCGCCGAGGTCCGTGGTGTTGGGCGCGAGGGTCACGGGACTCCCTTCATGCTGAGCACTGCGGAATTCGCCCCTCGGGTGGCCGGGCGCACTCATGTCGCCTCCATCGCGGTGACGGGCCGGGGCACGCCGGGCCGCAGGCAGCGCACGCCGCGGCTGTCGCCGTCGCCCCGCCAGGTGCTGCCCTGCGGCGACGCGCAGTCGGTGCCGGCCAGGCTGCAGCGGGCGCGGAAGCGGCAGCCCACCCTCGTGCTGCCCGGCCCGGCCACCATGCCGGGGATGCTGCCGAGCGGCTGGCCGCGGCGGCTGTGCCCGCGGCCCGGAAGGCAGTCGAGCAGGCCGCGGGTGTAGGGATGCTGCGGGTCGCGCAGCACCTGCGCGACCGGGCCGGTCTCGACCACCTGCCCGGCGTACATCACCGCGACGCGGTCGGCGACGTTGGCGACCACGCTCAGGTCGTGGGTGATCAGCAGCAGGCCGAGGTTCATCTCGTCCTTGAGCTCGCGCAGCAGGGCGAGCACCTGCGCCTGCACGCTCACGTCGAGCGCGGTCGTGGGTTCGTCGGCGACGATCAAACGCGGCTCGCACATCAGCGCCATCGCAATCATCACGCGCTGGCGCATGCCGCCGGAGAGTGCGTTGGGGTACTGGCGCAGCCGGTCGGCAGGCTCCTGCACGCCGACGCGGGCGAGCAGCGCCGTCGCGCGCTCGCGACCCGCGCGTGGCGTGCCCTTGCCGTGGCGCACGTAGCCTTCGATGAGCTGCTCGCCGATCGACAGGACCGGGTTGAGCGCCGTCATCGGGTCCTGGAAGATCATCGCGATGTCGTTGCCGCGCAGGCGCTCCATCTCGCGCTCCTTCAGACCGAGCAGGTCGCGGCCCTCGAAGCGGACCTGCCCGGCGCTCGGCCGCAGCGGCGGCGGCAAGAGGCGCATCACCGACAGCGAGGTCATGCTCTTGCCGCAGCCCGACTCGCCGACCACGCAGACCGATTCGCCGCGGTGCACCTCGAGGTCGATGCCCGAAAGGAGTTGAACCGGGCGCCCGGACGTGGGCAGTTCGACGCTGAGCTGCTGGATCGACAGCAGCGGTTCGCGGGCGTGTCTCATCGCTTCGCTTTCGTCCATCACGACTTGCGGTGCGGCGTCGCGATGTCGCGCAGCCCGTCGCCGAAGAGGTTGATGCCCACGACCAGCGCGAACAGCGCCGCGCCGGGGACCATCACCAGGTAGGGTTTGAAGATCATCAGCGAACGCCCCTCGGCGATCATCAGGCCCCACGACGGCTCCGGCGGCCGCACGCCCAGACCGAGGAACGACAGCACCGCCTCGACCGAGATCGCAAGCGACATGTCGAGCGTGAGGATGACGAGGATCTGGCTCAGCAGGTTGGGCAGCAGCTCGGACGCCAGGATGCGCAGGTTCGATGCGCCGGCGACGTGGGCGGCGGTGATGAACTCGCTGCCGCGCAGCTGCAGCGTCAGCGCCCGGGTGACGACGGCGAAGCGGTCCCAGAACAGGAAGCCGAGCACCATCACGAGCGCCGTGATCGACCCGCCGACGACCGCGATCACGCACAGGCCCACGAGCAGCGGCGGCAGCGCGAGCTTGACGTTGATGAGGAAGAGCACCACCGAGTCGACCCAGCCGCGAAAGTAGCCGCCGAGCATGCCGAGCACCACCCCCACCGCGGCCGAGATCAGCGCCGCACCGAAGCCGACGAGCAGCGAGACGCGTGCGCCGAAGACAAGCCGGCTCCAGAGGTCGCGGCCGAGTGCGTCGGTGCCGAAGGGGTGCGCCCAGCTGCCGTTGGCGGCCCAGACCGGGCCGATCAGGCGCTGGCCGAGGTCCTGGGCGTATGGATCCTGTGTCGCGATCCAGGGCGCGAGCAGGGCGGCGGCGAGCGTGAGCGCGATCAGGATCGCGCCGGCGAGCAGCCCGCCGTGGCGCCCGGCGGCGCGCCACATCAGGCGGCCGGGCGAGGGCGGCAGCGCCTCGACCGTGGGTGCCTCGGGGGCGACAGCCGGGAGGCCGGGAAGCGGAACGGTCGCCACGACGGCGCTGCTGCGAAGAGGCTTCATTTGAGCTCGATGCGGGGGTCGATGCGGGCGTTCAAAAGGTCGGCCAGCAGCGTGAGCACGACGTAGGCGCAGGCGATCGCGACCAGGATCGACTGGACGACCGGGAAATCGTTGCGCAGGATCGACTGGTAGGCGAGCATGCCGATGCCGTCGAGGCCGAACACCGACTCGACGACGACCGAGCCGCCGAGCACGAAGCCGAGTTGCACCGCGCTCAGCGAGACGATCGGCAGGATGGCGTTGCGCAGCGCGTGCTTGAAGACGACGGTGCGCGCCGGCAGGCCCTTGGCGCGGGCGGTGCGCACGTATTCCGAGCCGAGCGCGTCGACCATGCCGCTGCGCGTCAGCCGCATGAAGGCCGGCACGGTGCTGATCGCGAGCGCGAGCACCGGAAGCACGAGATGCGCCGGCGTGTCCGACCCCGACACCGGCAGCACGCGCAGCCACACGCCGAAACACTCGATCAGCAGCAGCGCGAGCAGGAAGGTCGGCAGCCCCTGGCCGGTGACGGCGACCACCGCGGCCGCGCGGTCGATCCAGGTGTTCGATCGCCAGGCGGCGAGCACGCCCAGCGGCACCGCGATCAGCAGCGCCAGCGGCAGCGCGAGCAGCGCCAGCTCGACCGTGATGCCGACGTGCGTCGCGATCAGGTCGGCGACCCGCTCGTCGGTGAAGATCGAGCGCCCGAGGTCGCCGTGCAGCAGGCGGCCGAGCCAATCGGCGTACTGCATCGGCAGCGGCCGGTCGAGCCCGTTGACCTGCGCGATCTTCGCCACTTCCTCGGGAGTGGCCTGCGGGCCGGCGAGCATCTCGGCGAGGTTGCCCGACAGGCGCAACAGCGAGAAGCCGACGACCGAGACGGTGAAGGCGACCAGCAACGCCACCAGCGTGCGGCGCAGGAGGTAGTTCAGCATCGCGTCGCCCTCAGCGCCAGCTCATCCCGTCCAGACTCGTGGTGATGCGCCCGACCTGGGAAGGCGGCAGCACCAGCCCCGCGTCGTGCAGGAAGATGTCCGGCCGGGAGGTGAGCGGCAGGATGTAGCTCTTTTCGGTGATCGCGTCGAGCAGTTGCGTGTTGACGATCTTGCGCTCGGCCTCGTCGTCGGTCGCCTGGCTCTTGACCACCAACGCCGCGATCTCCTTGTCCTGCGCGTAGTCGCGCGGCCCGCCGGAGAGCAGCAGCTGCGAGGGGCTGCTGGCGTCGGGCTGGCCCTGGTGCGAGATCGCGATCTGCAGCTTGCCCTCGACCTGGTTCTGGCGGTAGACGCTGAAGGGCAGGTTGAGCACCGTCGCGCGGATCCCGACCTTGCGCAACTGGCCCGCGATCGCCTCGGCGATCCGGCCGGTGCCGGGGACCGCGCTGATCTCGACGTCCAGGCCCTTCGCGAAGCCGGCTTCGGCGAGCAGGGCGCGGGCGGCGGCGGGGTCGAATTTCGGCGGCCGCTTCGTGTGCCAGCAGCCGACCGAGGCCTCCGGGCAGAAGGCGTCGAGCGGCTTGACCGCAGCGCCGCCGGCGATGACGCTTCGGGCGAGCTCGTCGCGGTCGATCGCCTGGATCACCGCGCGCCGCACCCGCACGTCGGCGAGCGCCTTCTGCGCCGAACGGCCGGCCGAGTCGAAGTTCATGAAGAAGAAGCCGAGCTCGACGTTGACCGTCGCCTTGACCGCCGGGCTCGCGGTCAGCATCTCGATCTCGTCCTTCGAGCCGCCGGTCATCAGCTGGATGCCCCCGGTCATCAGCTGCGCGACCTGGGTCTGCGCGTCGCCGATCGGCACGGCCTGCACGTTCTTGATCTTCGCCGGACCGCGGCAGCCGCCGGGCTTGCCGAAGTAGGCGTCGTTGCGAACCAGCACGACGCCCTTGTTGGTGTCCATCGACACCACCTTGTAAGGGCCGGTGCCGATCGGCGCCTTGCGGCCGAAGTCGGACTTGTTGGCGTAGTTGCCGTGCGACTTCGGCAGCATCTGCGCGTTCCAGGCGAAGTACTGCAGCGCGAGGGGCGTCGGGCCCTTCTGCACGACGCGCACGGTGTGGTCGTCGATCTTCTCGACGCTGTCGAGCCAGCTGATCTCGGAGGCCGCCAGGTAGAGCTTGCTCGCCGGATCCTGGTAGTAGCGAAGGGTGTAGACGACATCGTCGGCGGTGAACGGCGTGCCGTCGTGCCATTTCACGTCGCGACGCAGCTTGAAGACGAGGGTCTTCGGGTCGACACGGGTCCAGCTCTCGGCGAGCGAGGGCTTGAAGCCGCGGGTCGCCTTGTCGTAGCAGATCAGGCCGTCGAAGACCGCCGTCGTGAAGAGCTCGGACTCGGGGCGCGGGTCCTCGACCTGGACCAGGCTGCGGATCGGTTCCGAGACCGCGACCTTCAGCGTGTCGGCGGTCTTCTGTGCCTGGGCCGCGGCGGCCAGCAGGCCGAGCCCGAGGCCGAGCGCGGCGGCGCGGGCGCGGGGGGAAGCGGTCTTTCTCGTCATTGTCGTCTCCTCGTTTTTGGTGTCGCGCGGAATCGGGGGCGCTTCTCAGTCGGGGTGGTCGGCCGGCAGGGCCAGCGACACGCGTCGTCGCAGCCAGACGCTCGGCCGGTAGCGCGGTTCTTCAAAGCTGTCTTGCAGCGCCGTGGCGATCCGCAGGACGCGCGCCGCGCCCAGCCGCTCGGCCCAGGCGAAGGGGCCGAAGGGGTAGCCGAGCGCTCGCGTCACGGCGGCGTCGATCTGTGTCGGCTCGGCGAGCCGGTGCTGCGCCATGTCGCAGGCGATCTGCACGATCTGCGAGACCATGCGCTGAGAGACGAATCCAGGGCTGTCGCGCAGCCAGGTCACGGCGCGGCCGGTGGCGGCAAAGAGCGCCGTCGCCGCGGCACGCCGCGCCGGGTCGAGCGCGGGCGCGGCCATCAGCGGGCAGCGGTGTTCGAGCGAGAAGAGCGCGTCGATGGCGACCGTCCGTCGCGCATCGAGCCCGCCCTCGGCGCACGTGCTGCTGGTGTCCTGGCCGACCGGGGTGACGACGATCAGCGCCGCGTCGCCCGGTCGGGCCGTGTCTTCGAGGGTGGCGCCGGTCGGCGCGAGCAGGGCGCGGACGCGCTCGGCCAGATCGGGCTCGCGGGGGTCGATCCAGACCGGCCCGCCGAAGGCTGTCGCAGCCGCCGCGGCCTCGGGCGGATCGACCCGGCGGCCGCCGTCGTAGCGGTAGAAGCCTTCGCCGCTCTTGCGCCCGAGCAGACCGGCCGCGACGCGCGTGCGCACCTGCGGCGTGATCCGGAAGCGCGGCTCCTCGTAGTGCAGGTGGTAGAGCGACTCCATCACGTCGCAGGCGTTGTCGAGCCCGACCAGGTCGGCGAGCTCGAACGGCCCCATGCGAAAGCCGGCGCAGTCGCGCAGCACGCGGTCGATCTGGTCGAAGCTCGCGATGCCTTCGGAGGCGAGGCGCAGGCCCTCGGGGATGAAGGCGCGCCCGGCATGGTTGACGATGAAGCCCGGGACGTCGGGGGCCGGCACGCCGCGGTGGCCGAGGCGGGCGGTGAGTTCCAGCATCAGCCCCGGCAGCGCCGGCGCGGTGCGCAGGCCGGCGACGACCTCGGCGATGCGCACCTGCGGCACCGGGTTGAAGAAGTGCCAGCCGACGACCCGCTCGGGCCGCGCGCAGGCGGCGGCGATCGCGGTGACGCTCAGCGACGAGGTGTTGGTCGCGAGGACCGCGTCGTCCGCGAGGCACGCTTCGAGCGCGCGGAACAGCGCCTGTTTCTCGGCCAGCGATTCGACGATCGCCTCGACGACCAGGTCGCACCCCGCCAGGCCGTCGAGGCTGCCGACGGTCTGCAGGCGGGCGAGCGTGGCCGAGCGGGCGTCGGCGTCGAGGCGGCCCTTCGCGACGAGGCCGGCGAGACCGCGGTCGATCTCGGCGACGGCG
>CAZZWY010000067.1:0-11472 GCA_964657785.1 uncultured Acetobacteraceae bacterium | reverse complement strand
GGTCGCCGGTGTAGATGAAGTCGCCGAGGCTCGTGTGGTAGGTCACGATGTTCTCGGCGTCCGGCGAGCCCCAGAGGAACGAGAACGACGACGCGCCGATATGGTCGACGGTGATCACGCCGTCGCTCGGCGAGGCGTAGAGGTACTTCGAGCCCGGTGCCAGACCGGCGGGCATGGCATATTGGTTCGCGACGCTTGCCGAGGCGACGCCGGCGTTGCCAGTCACCGTGTACGAATCGAAGAGCTTCGCCGTATACCCCGACAGCGACGACACGCTGTAGACCGGGGCTGCTTCGGCGCTGACCAGCGCGGCGGCGCCGAGAAGCCCGCCGAGGGCGGCGCGGAGGAGAAAAGTTGGTGCGTTCATGAGAATTCGGCTGTCGCTTGACGCCGCGGTAACAAGATGCATCAATGCTAAAAAATCATTGGGCCGGTGTGTCCCCCGCGAGCCGGGGACCCGGTGACGAGGCTTCCCACGCGATCGCGACTTCCTGCCGGTTCGGCACGCGCGGGAGCGCATCGCGCGCAGGGGGCCGCCGACTTCGAGGCGACGCTGCCTCGTGGATCGGCAGCCATATCGCCACCGGGGCGGCCGGGATCAGCGTGGGGTCAAGCGCCGGCGAGTGCGCCCGGCCGGCCGAGCAGCAAGCGGCCGAGCGCCGGGTGGCGCAGACGACGAGGCAAGGAAACACGATCGTGACGGCGGCGCTGTCGAGCCAGCCGTCGATGGGTCCGGCATGACCCGACCCGAGGATCAGACGAGTTCGAAGTAGAGGGACCAGCACACCGAGTTGCGGGGGAAGAGCGACGGCCCGCGCGCCGCCGGCGGCTCAGCGCCGCATCAGCGTGCTCTTGCCGAACAGGCTCTCGATCAGGTCGACCGCGACGATCGCCGTGCCGTTCCGCACGTCGAGCGCCGGGTTGAGCTCCATCACGTCGAGCGAAGCGAGCCGTCCGGTGTCGGCGATCATCTCCATGCAAAGCTGCGCTTCGCGGTAGGTGGGACCACCGTTGACCGTCGTTCCGACGCCCGGGGCGATGCTGGCGTCGAGAAAATCGACGTCGAAGCTCACGTGCAGATGGGTGTTGACGTCGAGCGTCGCGAGCGCGAGCTCCATGGTGTGGCGCATGCCCATCTCGTCGATGTAGCGCATGTCGAAGACCTCGAGGCCGACCTGCTGCACCAGGCGTTTCTCGCCCGGGTCGACGCTGCGGATGCCGATCTGCTTGATCGATCTCGGATTGACCGCCGGCACCGTGCCGCCGATCTCGATCAGCGCCTGCGGCCCGTAGCCGCACAGGCAGGCGACCGGCATGCCGTGGATGTTGCCGCTCGGGGTCAGCGCGTTGGTGTTGAAGTCGGCATGCGCGTCGAGCCAAAGCACGCGGAGCTTCTTGTGGGTCTCGCGGCAGTGCCGGGCCACGGCGCTGATCGAGCCGAGGCCGAGGCAGTGGTCGCCGCCCAGCAGGATCGGCATCCTGTCCGCCGTGAGCTCCGCATGAACGGCGTCGTGGACGAGCCGGTTCCAGGCGACGACCTCGTCGAGGTGCCGGTAGCCGTCGGTCGGCGGCAGCCACGGATTCGCGGGGCCGACGAGGTTGCCGCGGTCGACGACTTCGAGACCGTGGCTTTCGAGGACCGGCCGGATGTTGGCGACCCTCAGCGCCTCCGGGCCCATGCTGGCGCCACGGCTGCCGGCGCCGATGTCGGTGGGGGCGCCGATGAGGGTGACTCGGGTGCTCATGTTCGGTGTCGACTGTGGCGCCTTGAGTGTGCACAGGCGGCTCGCCTTGTGGCGACCGGCAGTTCGCTTGTTTGTTCGGGTACAGGTTAGCATGCTGATGTTGCCTCTCTGCGCCGAAGTCATGCCTCAGTTTCCGCCCTCTTTGCCGTTATGCGAGCGGGACGAGCGTCTTGCAAATGAAATTAGAGACTGACACTGCCGAACAGGTCGACGCGCCGTGAACCCGAGGATAATGATTTGATCGACATTTCCGCTAGCGTCAAGATGGAAGGATCTCCAAACGCTCGGCCGCCATTAGTGTCGGTGTGCGTTCCTCTCTATAACGGGTCCGAGTATCTCGAGGAGTGCCTCTCGAGCGTCGCTTCCCAGGACTTTGTGGATTTCGAGGTCCTGATTGTTGACGACTGTTCGACAGATGATGGACCGGATATCGCTCGGCGCTGGATTGCCAGGGATCCGCGTTTTCGCCTTATTGTCAATGAGAAAAACCTTGGCCTGGTGGGCAACTGGAACCGATGCATTGAACTGGCTCGTGGTGAATGGGTAAAGTTTCTCTTCCAGGATGATTTGGTCGCGCCGCAATGTCTGAGCAAGATGCTGGAAGCGGGCCGATCTGGAAACGGGTTTGTCGCTTGTGCGCGAACGGTCGTCTACGACAGTTTCGCGGATGATCGGCTCCGAGAGTGGTACTTTCGACACGAAAAGACCTTGCAGAAAATCTATTTCAATCGAGCAAACCTCGGTCCGGATGAATATGCGCGGGCAAAGCTTGCAGCGCTCGAGCTGAATATTGTAGGCGAACCCTCGGTCACCTTGATCCGTCGCAGCCTTTTCGAGCGTTTTGGACTTTTCGACCCGCTTCTCGTCCAATTGTGTGACAGCGAAATGTGGAACCGCCTGGCGTGCAATGTCGGTATTGACTATGTGGCCGAAAAGCTTGTCTCATTTCGAGTTCACAGGGCCTCGGCGTCCCAGGCCAACCAAGCGCGACGCTTTCGTGCCGGCACGCTAGACGAGATCGTCGAGTGGACACGGTTGTGTCAGTCGACGGAGCTTGCCCCGTTTCGACGCTTTGCACGATCAACTGGGGAATGGAAGCGCTTGAAGCGCCGCCTGATTCGATGTACCAATGCAGCCTTCGATGAGGCGCGCGCGGCGGCTGCCGCGTCACCCCCCAATGTTCGTTTAGCTGATGAGCTTCGCAATGTTCTTTCTATGCTTCCGGGCTACACGAAAGCTCGCCTGATATATTTTCTTTTTAGGGTGCGGCGACTTGCGCGCGGTAGATGATGATCTGCCCCCTAAATCGGTCGGTCATCAGCGTCACGCTTCCATGAATCTTCTGGAGTTTCCCCGACACCTCGTCGACGTTCTGATTCCAGTCTACAACGCCGAGGCGACGGTCGCAGATTCCGTCCGGTCGATTTTGACCCAGACCCTCACCGCAATCCGCGTCGTCGTCGTCGACGACGGTTCGACCGATGGCACCGCGGCGATCTTGGCGATGCTGGCTGAACGGGATCCCCGGATCGTCGTTCATCGCCAACCCAACGGTGGCATCGTCGACGCTTTGAATAACGGGCTGGCACTTTGCACGGGAGAATTTTTGGCGCGTCACGATGGCGACGACATCGCGTTACCCGAGCGGCTCGAGAAGCAGCTGGCCTACCTGCACGCTCATCCTGACTGCATTGCGGTCGGTGCGAATGCATTTCATATCGACGGCTCGGGTCGCCGCTTGGGAAGCGTGACCTTTATGAAGAATCCTGCATGGTCCAACGTGGACGACATTCCGGCGGATGAGCCCTACTTGATGCATCCGTTATTGATGATTCGACGAAATGTCATGGAACAAGTCGGCGGCTATCGTTATGTGTTCCATGCGGAGGATACGGACTTGTACTGGCGATTGCTCGCGCGAGGACGGCTGCACAACATGGAGGACATCTTGGCCGAATACCGAATTCATCCGCAAAGTGTCAGCGGAAAATCGGTTTTAAACGGACGAATCCAAGCGGTGAATTCGCAGTTGGCCGCACTTTCGGAGCGTCGACGCGCCAAGGGGCTCGAGGATTTGTCGTTCCCTCGAGCCCGCTTGAAGCGATTCCATGACGCCGAATCAATGCAAGGAATTATGGCCGTCGCCGAGGAGGAACTGCAGCTATCCGAGCTCCCACAATTTCGGCTCGCAGTCGCCGCGAAGCTTCTTGAGCTGGAGTCATACAGACCCTATGCCCTGAATGATAATGACCGTATCTTCATCAAGAACGCGTTGGTCCGGAACGCCGCGTTGCTTTCCGCGGAACGGGTTCGGTTCCTCGACAAGCGGCAGGCAAGGTATGTCATGCGATTGCTGACGAACGGTCATCTTAGAGCGGCTGCATTCATGACCCGACCGTCGTTCGTTACTGGGATGGCCATGGTGGTCGCTGACTTTGTGAAGCGCCGATTTCGCGGATGGCGCAAACGTCATGCTTGACTCTTTAAACGCTGCGCCAGACCCAACCAGTGCACCGTCTCCGACGAGCGACTTCTTCGAGACACACGAGGGTACCGCCAAACCGCTGCCGAAAAGTCGGCTTCGACGCGCCCTTTTGCATGCTCTAGACTGCTGGTACGACCTCAGAATTTGTTTGAGCCAGGAATTGCGTCGCGTCCGAGCGGCTGGCGCGAGCAAGGCGGCGCGTGTCCTTATTGTCGGGATCGAAGTCCCCTCGCGCGTCGCCGACATTCACGCCACGGTTGCGCGCCTAAAGCAGAAATCCCGGCATGCGATCGTGACCTCCATCGTGCCCATGCTTGATCGAGGCAAGTTCGCCAACATCGACGCAGCGATCGAGGGCGCGTCCGAGCCTCTCCACTCTTTCGACTGGCTAGTTCTGACTGACGACGATATTTCCTTTTCACCCGACCTGCTCGACGACCTGATCGCCATTGCATCGGCGGCAGATCTGGCACTGGTTCAGCCCAGCCATGCATTCGTCTCACATGCGACCTATCGCATCACGCAACGGCGTTACGGCACGTTGGCGCGCCGGACAAACTTCGTTGAAATCGGACCGCTGACCTTGGTTCGCGCCGATCTGTTCGATGCCGTTGTGCCTTCTCCCCCTTCGCGTTGGTGTTACGGAATTGATCTGTTGTGGAGTGCTGCGGCACGCTGCGCTGGACTGCGGATCGGCATCATCGACGCCTCCCCGGTCAGACACCTTCGGCCCGTAGCGGGTGGCTACGACATGGATGCCGCCCGCGCCGAGGGGCAGGCCTTGATTCGGAACCATAACGTCACCGAGAACCGCGCAGATCTGTTCGGCAGGAACGAAACGGTATTGGCTGCCTGAGGCTCTGCCGGTCAGGCACGCGACGCGTCGGCACCCTGCAGACCGAGCCCATACTCCTCGTCCAGAATCCCCCAAGCCTCTTCCGCCGTCTCCACGAACCGGAACAGCTGCAGGTCGAGCGCGCTGATCATCCCCGTCTCGACGAGCAGGTCGAAGTTGATGAGCTGGGTCCAGAACTCGCGCCCGAAGAGCAGGACCGGGCGGCGCCGCGACTTGCCGGTCTGGATCAGCGTCAGCGCTTCGAACAGTTCGTCGAGCGTGCCGAAGCCACCAGGGAAGCACACCAGCGCCACCGAGCGCATCAGGAAGTGCATCTTTCGCAACCCGAAATAGTGGAACTGGAAGCAGAGTTCGGGCGTGATGTAGGGGTTGGGGGCCTGCTCGTGCTGGAGGACGATGTTGAGGCCGACGCTCTTGCCGCCCGCATCGAACGCACCGCGGTTGCCGGCTTCCATGATGCCCGGGCCGCCGCCGGTGACGACGTAGAGCGGCCGGGCGAGTGCATGCGTCTTCTCGGTGACGAGCGCCGCGAAGCGACGCGCCTCGGCGTAGTAGGGCGACATGGCGAGGTGGCGGCGAGCGATCGCGAGGGCATCGGCGTCGCCGGCCGACTCGGCGTCGGCGACCAGCCGCTCGGCGACTTCCGGCGAGACGATGCGGGCGCTGCCGAAAATCGGGATCGTCGACTCGATGCCCTGTTCGTCCTGAACGATCTCCGGTTTCAGCAGCTCGAGCTGCATCCGCACCGGGCGCATTTCCTCGCGCAGCACGAACCGGGTGTCGGTGAAGGCGAGCTGGTAGGAGCTCTCCGGGCCCTGGTAGCGGGCGAGCGACTTCGCAGCATCGGTGCTGGCGTCCTGCCGGGCCGTCGGAAAGTTGCGGGCAGTCAGGTCGGCTTTGGAATTCATGTCGTCCATCCCTCTCAGGGCAAATGGCGCGCCAGCGACGTCGCCGCGGCGCGCCCCGGCCGCTGTCGGCAGACGGGGCAGCCGGCCGCGCGGGCGGTGCGGATTTCGGTCCATGCCATCGACCGGGCATCAAGCATCTGCAGTCGGCCGGCGAGCGTGGTGCCCACACCGGCGACGAGCTTCAAGGCCTCCGCCGCCTGCTGGCTGCCGATGATGCCGACCAGCGGCGCGAAAACGCCCATCGTTGCGCACTGCACGTCGCGGACCACCTCGGCGGGCGGAAAGACGCAGGCATAGCAGGGGTTGGCGGGCTCGCGGGTGTCGTACACCGAGATCTGGGCGTCGAAACCGACTGCTGCACCCGAGACCAGCGGCCTCGCCGCGGCCACGCAGGCGGCGTTGACGGCGTGGCGGGTCGCAAAATTGTCGCTGCAGTCGACCACCACGTCGTGACCCGCGACGAGCGCCTCCAGGCGTTCCGGACCGACTCGCTCGGCGAGCGCGACCACCCGCGCCTCGGGATTGATCGCCGCGATGCTGGCGGCTGCGGACTCGACCTTGCGCCAGCCGATCCGCTCGGTGCTGTGGGCGATCTGCCGCTGCAGGTTGGTGAGGTCGACCCGGTCGTCGTCGACCAGCGTGATCAGGCCGACGCCGGCGCTCGCGAGAAAGAGCGCCACCGGCGACCCGAGACCCCCGGCACCGATGACGAGCGCCCGCGCGGCGCGCAGCCGCTCCTGGCCCTCGATGCCGATCTCGTCCAGCAGAATGTGGCGCGAGTAGCGCAGCAGCTGGTCGTCGGTCATCGCCGGTGCGGCCTGCCGCGGACGGTCCGACCAGCGCCTCGCCGCCACTGGAACGACGAACGCCCGTGGACCGCACGGGCGCTCAACGCGAAGCGCTGCGTGCTCAGTTCGTGGTCTCGGTCTCGGACTTGCGCTCGACCGCGGTCTTGCTCGCCAGCACCGTCTTGCCCTTGAGCTGATTGAGTGCCTGCGTGAGCTGGAAATCTTCGGGTGTGCCGAATTCGATCGGCGGCTTGACCGGCTTGTTCGCGTTCTTCGCCACGTCTTCCTCGAGCTTCTTGCGCGCGTCCTCGCGCGCCTTCTCGCGCGCCTCGTCCTTCTGTTCGGCACCCTGGCCGCTTTGCAGGTGCTTGTCGAGGTCGGCTTCGCGGGTGCGCAACGCGGCGAAGAGATTGCCCTCCGCGGTCTCGTCGAGCATCACGTCCGGCACGATGCCCTTGGCCTGGATCGATGCGCCGCTCGGCGTGTAGTAGCGCGCGGTGGTGATCTTCAGCGCGGTGTCGGGCGAAAGTTGCCGCACCGTCTGCACCGAGCCCTTGCCGAAGGTCTGCGCGCCCATGACGGTTGCGCGTTTCTGGTCTTGCAACGCGCCGGCGACGATCTCGCTCGCCGAGGCCGACCCTTCGTTGACGAGCACGATCAGCGGCACGCGCTTGACGGCATCCGGCAGCTTCTTCAGCGGGTCGGTGCCGCCGCGGCGCATGTAGAACTCCGGGCTCGCCTTGAAGGTCTGCTTCGAATCCGGAATCTGGCCGTTGGTCGAGACCACGGTCACGTCGGCAGGCAGGAAGGCAGTCGATACGGCGACGGCGCCCTCGAGCAGGCCGCCCGGATCGTTACGCAGATCGAGCACCAGGCCCTTCAGGTTCGGCTCCTGCTTGTAGAGGTCTTCGAGCTTCTTGGCGAAGTCGTCGACGGTGCGGTCCTGGAACTGGCTGACCCGCAGCCAGGCGTAGCCCGGCTCCATCACTTTCGCCCGCACGCTCTGCACGCGGATCTCCTCGCGGGTGATGTTGACCGGGAACGTCCGCGACTCGCTCTTGCGGAACACCGTCAACACGACCTTGGTGTTGGGCTCGCCGCGCATCTTCTTGACAGCCTGGTCGACCGTCAGGCCCTTGACCACGGTGTCGTCGATCTTGACGATCAGGTCGCCGCTCTTCATGCCGGCCCGGAACGCCGGCGAACCCTCGATCGGGCTCACGACCTTCACCATGCCGTCTTCCATGCCCATTTCGATGCCGATGCCGACGAAACGGCCGGTCGTCGCTTCGCGAAACTCCTTGAAGGACTTCTTGTCGAAGTACTGCGAGTGCGGGTCGAGCCCGGCGACCATGCCGCTGATGGCGTCGCCGATCAGCTTCTTCTCGTCGACCGGTTCGACGTAATCGGTCTTGACCATGCCGAAGACGGCCGCGAGCTGCTGCAGCTCCTCGATCGGCAGCTGGCCGACGCCGTTGCGGGCGGTCGCCTGGATCTGCATCGTCGCCAGCGCGCCGGTCACGGCGCCGACGGCCAGCCACCCCGCGACCTTCAGTTTGGTACCCATGGTCGACCCCTTGCGTTGACGGTTGGCAGCGTGAATCTGGTTCAAATCGAATCCCTCGCACAGTATAGATTTGCGCCTCCGGGAGTGGAGTCGCCGCGGCGCATTAAGTTGCGCGTCCGCCACCGCTTTTTGCACGCGGCCGCGGCGAGACAGCCGCCGCCCGGGAAGATTCTCAGCTCTTCAGCCGGTAGCCGCTCCGAAAGATCCACACCACGCCCAGCAAACAGACGGCGAGAACGCCCGTCGTCATCGCGAGGCTCCAGGCGACGCCGACGTCGGCGGTGTCGAAAAAGCTCCACCGGAACCCGTCGATCAGGTAGACGACCGGGTTGAAGAGCGTCACCGTGCGCCAGAACGGCGACAGCATGTCGATCGAGTAGAACGCGCCGCCCAGGAACGTCATCGGCGTCACGATCAGCACCGGTATGAACTGCAACTGCTCGAAGCCCTTCGCCCAGATGCCGATGATGAAGCCGAAGAGACTGAAGGTCGCGGCCGTGAGCACGAGGAACGCGACCATCCACACCGGGTGCACGATCGAGATCGGCACGAACAGGGCCGCGGTGGCGAGCGTCACGAGCCCGAGCACGACCGACTTGGTCACCGCCGCACCGACGAAGGCGACGACGAGCTCCAGCGACGACACCGGCGCCGACAGCAATTCGTAGATCGTGCCGGTGAACTTCGGAAAGTAGATGCCGAAGGAGGCGTTCGAGAGGCTTTGCGTGAAGAGCGACAGCATGATGAGGCCGGGCACGATGTAGGCGCCGTAGGCGACGCCGTGGACCTGCGACATCTTCGAGCCGATCGCCGCGCCGAAGACGACGAAATAGAGCGAGGTCGTGATCACCGGCGCGACGAGACTCTGCCAGACGGTGCGCAGCGCCCGCGCCATCTCGAAGCGGTAGATCGCCCAGACGCCGCGCCGGTTCATGGGCGTTCGCCCGTGGCCGGACTCGGCCGGTGCACGAGGCTCACGAAAATGTCCTCGAGCGAGCTTTTTTGGGTGTTGACGTCGGAGTAGCCGATGCCGAGCTCGCCGATGCGCTTGAGGAGTGCGGCCACGCCGGTCTGCGCCTCCTCGCCCTCGAAGTCGCGGTGCAAGGTGCGACCGCCGCCTCTGAGCGTCAAGCGCCAGTCCGCGAGCTCGGCCGGCAACGCGGCCATCGGCGCATCGAGTTCGATCGTGAGCTGCTTCTTGCCGAGCTTTTTCATCAACGTCGTCTTGTCCTCGACCAGGATCAGCGCGCCCTTGTCGATCACGCCGATGCGGTCGGCCATGTCCTCGGCTTCTTCGATGTAGTGCGTCGTCAGGATGACCGTGACGCCGCTCTCCCGCAGCGACCGCACGAGCGCCCACATGTCGCGCCGAAGCTCGACGTCGACGCCGGCGGTCGGCTCGTCGAGAAAGAGGATCTTCGGCTCGTGCGACAGCGCCTTGGCGATCATCACCCGGCGCTTCATGCCACCCGAGAGCGTCATGATCTTGTCGCGGCGCTTGTCCCAGAGCGAGAGGTCGCGCAGCACTTTTTCGATGAACGCCGGGTTCGGCGCGAGGCCGAACAGGCCGCGGCTGAAGTTGACGGTCGCCCAGACGGTCTCGAAGGCGTCGGTCGTGAGCTCCTGCGGCACCAGGCCGATCAGCGAGCGGGTGATGCGGTAGTCGCGCACGATGTCGTGCCCGCCGACGCGAACCCGTCCGGTACTCGCCGTGACGATGCCGCAGACGATCGAGATCAGGGTCGTCTTGCCAGCGCCGTTCGGCCCAAGCAACGCGAAGATTTCGCCGGCGCGGACGTCGAGGTCGATGCGTTTCAAGGCATAGAGGCCGGTCGCGTAGCGTTTGGTCAGGCCGGCGATCGACACCGCGGAGGGTACGTCGGCGGCCGGCGATGCAGCGTGCGCGCCGCCGGGGGCTGGGCTCATCAAGGGGGTGGACCCGGTTCGGGCCGACGGGCGGGAATGGACAGATGCTACCCCCGCGCGCGCGCCGGCGCTGCTTCCCACGCTCCCGCAGGCGTGGCAAGATCGCCGCATGAACGAAGGATTCGGTATTCCCGCGCACGGCGAACATGCGCACGAGCCGCACCGCGCGTCAGCACGCTATCTGGTGCTCATCGACGCCGGCGGGACGTCGACGGCCCGGCTCTTCGGCGCGGATCGCGAGCCGTTGCTCGAATTCGACGGCGGCTCGGAAGAGGTCGCCGACATGACCCGGGGCCTCGCGCCCGTCCCCGGCGCGCAGGGGGCGGAATGGAATCAGGCGCTCGCCGGTCATTCCGCGGCCGAGCGCGCCGCTGCGCAAGTGTTCGCGCTCGACGTCTGAGCCGCTTCCCGACCGCTGCCGCATGACGGCCTTCGACCGCCTCGCTGCCGGGGCCGCGCCCGAGGCGGGGATTGCGGGCGGCGGCATCGCCCACGCGGTCCCGGACGCCCCCCGCTGGGCCTGGCTGCCGCCGATCGGAAGCCGGCGCTACTACGCGATGCTCGGCGTGCTCGGGGCGTTCGTCCTCGGGCCGCTCGGCGGCGTGACCGCGTCGTACATGAATTTCTCGATCGGATTTTTCGTCGGCGGCCAGGTGCTCGCCGGCATCCTCGGCTCGACCGTGACGCTCGGCTACGGACCCGAGGGCAAGCACGGCGCCAATTACATGCAGACAGCGGCGGCCTCCGTCGCCGGCATGGCCGGGATGGGCGTGCTGGTGCAGGCGATGGTCTGGATGGGTCTGCCGCAGCCGCCGGTCTGGCAGCTCATGCTCTTCATGGGCGCGATCGGCATGTTCGGTGCGGGTGTCGGGATGCTCTACACGCCGATCCTCGTCGACCGGCTGCAGCTGACGTTCCCGTCCGGCCTGGCCGTCGCGAACATCCTGCGCGCGCTGACCGACCCGGTGCTGCTGAAGGCCTCGATCGCACGGCTCGGCGCCGGCACCGGGATCGGCATCCTCGGCGGGCTCGGCGCGGCGAAGATCGGCTTTCTCGGCGCGCTCGACCTGTCCACGTCGACGCTCGGGGCCGGGATGCTGGTCGGTGCGCGCATCGGCTTGGCCGCGTTGGTCGCGGGCGTGACCGGCACGCTGCTGATCCCGTTCTTCATCTCGATCGGCTGGCTCGCCGAGGGCG
>CAZZWY010000066.1:0-11480 GCA_964657785.1 uncultured Acetobacteraceae bacterium | reverse complement strand
GAATGCGCTTTCCCGTCAGCCGCCGACGCTGAGTTCGTATCAACCGCTCATCGTCGCCGAAACCGGCGCGAGCCGCTTTGCCCGACGGAAGTGGTCAACGACCCGACTCGACCGCGGTGTCTGTCGGTCGCGGGTTTGCTTGCTGTCGAACTTCGCTACGATCCGTTGCTATCTATCCGAATTTTTCGGTTCCGAAGTCGACAAGCCATGATCCGAGGCACCGCTGGAACCAAGGGACCTCTCCTTGTCAATCAGCATCGCCATCGACGCGCGCCCCTTTTCCGGCCCGCCCTGTGGGTACACGGTTTATCTCGGCTCGATCATCGACTGCCTTCGGAGGGGGGGATTCGAACTGACGCTGCTCACCAATCGGCCGCTGCTCGACTGTCACTCGGACGACATCGCGGGCGTCAGAACGCTTGTGTTTGGCCACCCAGGCGCATTGAAATGGGAGCAGACGAGCCTGCCCCAGCACCTTCGGGCAGCGGACTACGACCTGTATTTCACCGCGGCCAATCGAGGCATCCCGCTGGTGAAGCACCACCGCACTCGCTATCTGCTCGTTGTCCACGATGTCATTCCCTATCTGTTCTTCCGCGACTACCACTTGCGCAGGTGGAAGAAGCTGCTGCGGTATCCGTCGGCGAATGCCGAACTGGTCGCGCAGCTCATCGCGGTCGCGAGAGCCGATGCGATCCTGACGGTTTCGCAGCAGAGCGCATTGGACATCCGCCGCATCTTCCGCCGGCGTGCCGTCACTGCGATCCCGATCCAGCTGAGGAAAGTCGAGCAGTTGGATGCGATGCCGCCGAAGGCGCAATTCGTATACATCGGAGGATCCGATTTTCGCAAGCGAGTCGACATGCTGCTGCGCGGCTTCGCGCTGTTCGTGCGAGAACATCCGGGCCATCGGCTGGTGCTGGTCGGATCGAACTACGTCGGTCTCGAGCCGCTGATCAAGTCATTGGGCCTGGCAGAGCGCGTGCAACTGACCGGATACGTCGATCACGAGACCAAGTTTCGCATTCTGGGCGAGAGTCTTGCGATGGTGTATCCGTCGCTCTACGAGGGTTACGGCTTGGCCATTGCCGAGGGGTTCCAGGCACGCATTCCGGTGATCGCCGGAAGCGGTGGTTCGCAGCGGGAGGTGGGAGGAGCGGGAGCGCGCTTGATCGACCCTCTATCGCCCGATGACATCGCGATGGCGATGAAAGAAATGCTCGATGCCGACGCTCGGGCCGGCTGGATCGCACGCGGCGACCAGCAACTCGCCCGACTCAGCGATCCGGCCATCGGGACAGCGACGCTCGCCTATCTCACGGCGCAGGGTCGACTCGCGCAGGGCCGGTCCTCCAAGACGCGACGGTGACCGCACGTCGTGTGGCTGTGCCGGAGAATGTCCGGGCGGGAGAACGCCGCAGCGACATCACCGGGCGTCCGGACCCGCGGAGCTTGCGGGACTCGGATCGGGCGATCGCACGCCGGAGACGCGCTGCAGCACTTCCGCGAGGCTTTGCTCGAACGCCGAGGGTGAGCAAGCTCGTGCGACGTAGGCGTAGCCACCGTCCCGAGTCAAATTCCAGGCAGCGGGATCCATGTAGAGATCCGCACACGCTTCTGCGAAGCCCGGCGCATCGCCTCCGACAGCCAACGCGCCCTCGTCCGCATCCAACTGCTCGGCCAGCAGCGGGGTGACCACGCATGGGATGCCCTCGCTCATCGCTTCGGTCACCTTGCCCGGAATACCCGCGGCAAAACGAGTCGGTGCCACGAACAGCCGACACCGGTCATACAGCGGGCGCAGGTCCTGGACCGAACCGTGGATCACGATCCGGTCGGACGCGAGCGCCTCGATCTCGGGCGATTCCAACCATCCGGCGAGGTGGACACGATAGACGCGGCCAATCAGCCGGTCTAGCAACGGCATCACTTCTGTGACGAACCACAGCACCGAGTCGACGTTCGGCGACTCGGCCGCAGGCCCGGCGAGACGGCCCACGAACAGCAGGTCCTGCCGCCTGTCAAAATCTGGCGTGCCGGTGCGGTTCGTTTCGGAGTGGGGTAGCACGAACACGGGGATGTCGAGCACCGAGCGGACGATGGCCGCATCGCCCGGCCCCACCGTGGTGACGGCCTTAGCCTCTCGGGCCAGCCCCATCTCTGTCGTGAGCGCCGCTCGATAATCGTCGTCGGACCACGCCGCACCATGAAGGTCCCTTCGACGCCTTTCCCGAGGCGCTATCACCGCTTCGGCGTCATACACGACGGGAGGAGCACGGCGGTCTCCCTCCGGTCGCCAGCGCAACTCGAGGAAGGTTCGCATGGGAGTCGGTCGACTGATGAAGAGCACATCGAAGGCGGCGCCTTCTCGCCACAGCAGGCGACGAAGACCCCGTGCGCCCTCGGACCGGTGGAAACGGACCGTACCGGAGAACATCGCCGACAGGCGCGCGCGATCGGCCGACGTCGCCTCCATCGCGTAGTGGTCCACCTCGAACCGTGCGCTGACCAAAGCCCGTACGATTTCATGGGCACGGGGATAGCCGGCGCCGAACAACGGATCGGGCATCATGTCGTCGACGAAGAGAATCCGGCGGCGGGACATCCTCGAATGACGGGGTTCAGCTTTCCGCCCCGCCCGTTGTGCCGCGAGGTCCTTCGTCAACTCGCCCAGTGCGACACAACCCTCCGCAATCCTGCGCGCGGCCGCAGCGAACACATGTCGAACGGCGTTGCGCACAAGCCGTCCTCTGGGTGGGTGATGCACGGAAGAACCTTTTGCCGGATGCGCGAAGTCACTCGCCCCATTCCGCGCTACCGCACCGCAATAGACCAACCGGTGCCACGGCATATTCGGCTATCACCGGAGGGCGATCGGAGTGGATCATACCGCGCGTCATGTTGCTACAACGCATTGGCTGGCCGAAGCGACGCGGTTCGCCGCCAAGCGGTTCGGTCGTTGGCCCGTTCAGGCGCGCGTTGCGGCGGCGAGGTCGCAGAATCAAACGGGTCACGCACTCATCGGTACCGGATGTGAAACATAATGATTGTCCTTATTGCAACGCAAATGGCCAGCCGGCTGAAATTGAGTTGAGTAGGGCCGCACGACAGGTGGCCGTGGCGACATCACTGCTTCAAAGCAATGCTAATCAACGCAATGCGTCGCTCGATCGTCACTGGCGACCGACGCGATGGGGCGCCTTCTTGGCGACGATGGGGCAGGTGGTGCCGCGGTCGGCACTGTGCACGGTGATCGGGCCGCACTATCCAAAGGCCGGCAACGACCGCCCGCCGGTGGGGCTTGAGCGGATGCTGCGGATGTGCTTCGTGCAGCACTGGTTCAACCTGGCCGATGCGCCTTGCGAGGAGGCGTTTTGATATGTCCATTTGGGAGAGAGAAGTGTCCATGGACCCGCCGTTGCAGCCGATGGTCTCGGTTATCACGATCTGCCTGAACCCAGGCGAGAAACTGCGGGGCACGCTGCAGAGCGTACTGGATCAGGTGGGCGTCCGGGTCGAATCCATCGTCATCGACGGCGGCTCGACCGATCCTGAGACCTGTCGAGTGCTCGCCGAATTCTCGCCAAAGTTGAGCTATATGCAAAGCCAGCGAGATGCCGGCATTAGCGATGCACTCAACCAGGGTCTCAATCGATGCTCGGGAGACTGGATCGTTCCGTTGAACGCGGGAGATCGTTTCATGTCTCCTGCTAGCTTGGCCAGCTTCTTCCCCGAACCGACCGGTTGGGATGCCGTGCCCATCCGCGCGGCCATTGCAAAGTGGGGCAATCACTTTATTCCCGGTCAACCGGTCGGAAACACGACGAGTCTACCGGAGAGAGCCATGATCTCTCATCAGGCGACACTCGTGCATCGTCGAGTCTACGACGCTGCCGGAGGTTATGACCCGCGTTTCAAGCTTCGGATGGATTACGACTTCTGGCTGAGGGCGTTGTCGAGATTTCCCATGACATTCATCCCGACGGTTTTGGTCGACTACGAAGAGGGCGGAATTAGCGGTCAGGATCCCTGGCGGTTCTTCACAGAAGAGCTGTTGGCGCAGCGCTTGCGCCTCGACAAGCCGCTTTCGGCCATTGCCGCGACTTGCAAGACTTATGCACGGGGTAGACTGAAATCCCGATTGCGTCGATGGCGACTCCAGTTAACCCAAAACCACTGACTGCGAGGAGTCGCGTCGAGATGCAATCAACTCTCGTATCAAGCGTAGCTCAGAAGCAGGCATGCGCTGAGCGCACGGCGCGTCACCGCTTCAACCTCGGATCCAACGCATCCCTGAGCCCATCCCCCATCAAGTTGAACGCCAGTACCGACACCAGAATCGCCAATCCGGGCAACGTTACGACCCACCATGCACTCTGTATGAACTCGAGCGCACTCGCGAGCATCGAGCCCCATTCGGGCGTCGGCGGTTGCGCGCCGAGGCCCAGAAAACCGAGGGCGGCCGCGTCGAGGATGGCGCTCGAGAAGCCGAGGGTGGTCTGCACGATCAGCGGGGCGGTGCAGTTGGGCAGCACGGTGTCGAACATCAGCCGCAGGTTGCCGGCGCCGGCGAGCCGCGAGGCGGCGACGTAGTCCTTGCCCATCTCGCCGATCACGGCGGCGCGGGTGAGGCGGACGAAATGCGGCAGCATCACGATTGCGATCGCATCCATCGCGTTCATGAGCCCGGGGCCGAGGATGGCGACGACCGCGACCGCCAGCAGCAGGCTCGGCAGGGCGAGCATGATGTCCATCGCCCGCATGATGGTGAACTCGACGGCACCCCGGAAGAAGCCGGCCAGCAGGCCCAACACCACACCGCCGACCAGTGAAAGGCCGACCGACACGAGCCCGATCGCGAGCGACAGGCGCGTGCCGTGAATGAGTCGCGAGAGCACATCGCGGCCGACCGGGTCGGTGCCGAGCAGGAACACATGGCCGCCGACCGGCTGCAGCGAGGGCGGCTTCAGCACCGCATCGGTGTACTGCCCGTTCGGCGCGTACGGCGCGATCACGTCGGCCAGCAGCGCACTCAGCAGCAGCGCCGCGACGATGACCAGGCCGATCACCGCGCCACGGTTGCGCCGAAAATCGCGCCACAGGTCACCGAGCCGTGACGGTGTACCGGTGCCGAGTGCCGGTTCGTGCAGGACGGGTTGGATCGCACTCATGCGCGATGCCGAATCCGCGGATTGATGACGCCGTAGAGCACGTCGACCCCGAGGTTCACGACGATGATCACCGTCGCCGACAGCAGGATCCCGCCCTGCACCGCCGGGTAGTCGCGCCGGTGAATCGCCTCGACCAGCCACTTGCCGATCCCCGGCCAGGAGAAGATCGTCTCGGTGAGGATCGCGCCCGCGAGCAGCGTGCCGACCTGCAGCCCGATCGTCGTGACGACCGGGATCAGCGCGTTGCGCAGCGCGTGGATGCCGATCACCCGGAAGCTCGAGGCGCCCTTCGCGCGGGCGGTGCGGACGTAGTCCTCGCGCAGCACCTCGAGCAGGCTCGAGCGCGTCATCCGGGCGATCACCGCGAGCGGGATCGTGCCGAGCGCGATCGCCGGCAGCACGAGGTGCGAGAGCGCGCTCTTGAACGCGCCGGGGTCGCCGGCGAGCAGCGAGTCGACGAGCATGAAGCCGGTCACCGCGGGAATGTCGTATTCGATCGCGATCCGGCCCGAGACCGGCGTCCAGCCGAGCCCGACCGAGAAGGTGAGGATGAGCAGCAGCCCCCACCAGAAGATCGGCATCGAGAACCCGGTGAGCGAGAGGCCCATCACGGAGTAATCCCACACCGTGTTGCGCTTGACCGCCGCGACGATGCCCGCGGGCAGTCCGATCGCGACGGCGAGCAGCAGGGCGAAGATCGAGAGCTCGATGGTCGCCGGGAACAGCGTCGCGAACTCGTGGAACACCGGCTCCTGCGTGATCGTCGAGCGGCCGAGGTCGCCGTGCGCGGCGCGCCAGACGTAGCTCGCGTATTGCACCGGCAGCGGCCGGTCGAAGCCGAACTCGTGCAGGAGGCGGGCGTGCCGTTCGGGGGTCATGCCGCGTTCGCCGGAGAGCGCCTCGACCGGATCGCCCGGCAGCAGTCGGATCAGCGCGAAGACGAGCAGCGTGATGCCGATGAAGGTCGGCACCACGAGACCGACGCGGCGGGCGATGAATCCGAACACAACGTCAGTTCACGGCGTCAGCGCAGCAGGTCATTTGCCGACGAGATCGACCTTGTCGAAATAGTGGTGCGCCGTCGCGTCCATCTTGTAGCCGACGACTTCCTTTCGGATCGGATCGAACCGCACCGAATGGGCGATCGGGATCCAGGGCGCTTCCTCGTGCACGATCTGCTGCGCCTTCATGTAGAGGTCGGCGCGATCGGACTGCCGGGTCACGGCGGTCGCCCGCGTGATCAGCGACTCGAAGTTCTTGTCGCACCAGCGCGCGACGTTGCCGCCGCCCTTGACCGCCGCGCAGCCGAGCAGCGGGTTGAAGAAGTTGTCGGGGTCGCCGTTGTCGCCCGACCAGCCGTACATGATCGACGGCTGCTCGCCGGTCTTGCTGCGCTTTCGGTACTCGCCCCATTCGTAGGTGACGAGCCGCGCCTTGATCCCGGCCTTCTCCCAGTCCGCCTGCACGAGCTCGGCCATCCGCTTGCCGTCGGGGTTGTAGGGCCGCGTGACCGGCAGGTACCAGAGGTCGACTTCGGTGCCCGGCGCGACGCCCGCCTTGGCGAGCAGCTCCCTGGCCTTGGCGACGTCGTAGGGATAGTCGACGACCTTGTCGTTGTAGGACCAGAGCGTCGGCGGGATCGGGTTCTTCGCCACCTGGCCGGCGCCCTGGAACACGGCGTCGAGGATCGCCTTCTTGTTCGTCGCGAGGTTCAGGGCCTGGCGCACGAGCTTGTTGTCGAAGGGCTTCTTCTCGACGTTGAAGGCGATGTAGCCGACGTTGAGGCCCTGCTGCGAGATCAGCTGGATGTTCGGGTCGGCCTTCATCGCCGCGACGTCCGCCGGCTTCGGGAAGGCCATGACCTGGCATTCGCTGGTCTTGAGCTTCGCATACCGCACCGAGGCGTCGGTCGTGATGGCGAAGACGAGGTTGTCGATCTTCGGCCGCCCGCCCCAGTACGCATCGAAGGCCTTGTAGCGGATGACCGCGTCTTTCTGGTAAGACACGAACTGGAACGGGCCGGTGCCGACCGGCTCGCGGTCGATGGCGTCGGGCGTGCCGGCGGCCTGCATCTTCTCGGCGTACTCGGCCGAGAGGATCGAGGCGAAATCCATCGCCATGTCGGCGACGAACGGCGCCTCCGCCTTCTTCAGCACGAAGCGCACCGTCATCGCATCGACCTTCTCGACGTGGTCGACGATGTCCTTGATGCCCATGTCCTCGAAGTACGCGTACGTCGTGCCGGGGGTGGTCTTGCCCATCGGGTGGTTCGGGTCGGCCATCCGGTTGAAGGAGAACAGCACGTCGTCGGCGTCGAAGTCGCGGCTGGGCTTGAACTTCGCGTTGGCGTGGAACTTCACGCCCTTGCGCAGCTTGAAGGTGTAGGAGAGGCCGTCGGCGGCCGTCGTCCAGCTCTCGGCCAGGCCGGGAACCACATTCGTCGTGCCGAGCTCGAATTCGACGAGACGGTTGTACATCGGCACCGACGAGGCATCCGCCGTCGTGCCGGTGGTGTAGTACTGCGGGTTGAAACCTTCCGGGCTCGCTTCGGAGCAGTAGACGAGCGTCTTGGCAGCGTGGGCCGCACCGGTCAGCGAAAGCAGCGCAGCGATGAGCGTGAGGCCGAGCAAACGCCCTCGGCGACGGGGCTGGGAAGGCAAGAGGCCGCTTCGGTTCATGGGACTTTCCGCAGGAGTGGCGACACGTTGGAAGGGGGCGGTCGACCCTGCGCCCGCCCCTTGTTTTCGTCATCGCATGATAGGCGCCCGCGAACGGCGGAATGCACGACGTCGGTAGAAGCAAACGCCCTGCCAAGCCCGACGCGAACCCGCCGCGTGGAATCGAAAAGGGCCGCTCGCGCGGCCCGTGCGGGGAAATATTCGGTCGAATCAGCCGCCGTTCGCCGGCTGCTTGGCGTGTGCCCGCTCGCGCGGCCCTGACGGCGGCACCGTGCCGTCCTACCGCGCGTCGACGAACAGCACCGTGCTGCCGAGCGTCAGGTTGTTCGCCGGGTTCACGTACTGCACCGTGCCGAGGTAGCGCTTGCCGGTCTGCACGTTCCAGCGCAGGCCGATGGTTCCGGCCTCGCCGGCGAACACCTGATTCGGCGCGGCGGCGCGCAGGGTTTGAGCGCCGACCGGCGCGCCGACGATCCAGCTCGAGAGCTTGTAGGCAGCGAAGCCCGAGACCGGCGTCGCATAGCCGGCCACGCAGGCCGAGTACGTGCCTGCGCTCGGGGCGATCACCGACACCAGCTCGTCCGACGTGCTGCTGCCGCTCGAGCCGACCTGGGTGCCGGTCCCGCCCGGCCCGTCGAACACGCTCAGATCCAGATCCGTTCCGTTGGGAACACCCGCGCCCGCCGTATCGGCATTGAACAACTGGAAGCGCGCGACCTGGGTTCCCGCGGGCACGACGAAGTCGAAGCACTGGGTCTTGTTGAGGCCGACATTCCCCGCGGTGAGCGTCGCCGACTGCATGCCGGTCGGCACCACGGTCAGTCTGCCGGTGTAGCCCGACACCACCGTGTACACCTTGCTGCCCATCGCCGCGGGCAGCGTGGCCGATTCGTCGGTGGGCGCGATGAACGCGAGTGCTCGCGCGCTCAACGGGCTGCGCACCTGGTGAACGCCGTCGGACCAGACGAGCGTACCGAAGCTCCACGACCCTGCCGGTGCGTTACCGGGCGCCAGATCGACGCTGAATGTGCCCTTGGCGCCGGGCGCGAGCGTCAGGCTGGGCGGCGTCACGGTGGCCGTCCAGCCCGGCAGGCTGGCGGTCGAGACATAAGTGGCGGTGCCCCGCCCCACGTTCGTGACCGTCCGGTGCAACGTCAGGGGCGCGGTTACCGCACCGGCGGTCAGCGACGCCAGGTTCAGGTCCCACGGCAAGGTCGAGCCGACGCTGCTGCAGGATCCGGCGCCGGCGGGCAACGTGACGTTGGCACCGCAGAGATAGCGGTAGTAGTCGGTCGCGGTGGCGTCGTACACGAGCCCGGGGTCGCCGGCCGGGTTCGGGTTCAGATGGCCGGCACCGTAGGCGAACCGGTTCGGGTCGAGTGCACCGGTCGAGAGCTTGATGTCGCTCGTCGACGTCATCAACGCCGACTTGATCGCCGCCGGCGTCCAGGTCGGATGGAGCTGCTTCAGGAGCGCAGCGACGCCGGCCACGTGCGGCGTGGCCATCGAGGTGCCTGAAATCGAGTTGACGACGGCCGACCCGCGCAGCGTCCCGGCAACCAAAGCGTCGTGCTGGGCTTGCGTCAACGTCTGGTCGGAGTAGGCCGCGATGATGTCGACGCCAGGCGCGCTGATGTCCGGCTTCAGGACGTTGAGATCGGCGAGATTGGGCCCGCGTGACGAAAAATCGGCCATCACCGGCGCGACGACCGGCGCGTTGAATGATGCGCTGATGGAGGCTGTCGCACCCGTCGTGGCGGCGTAGGCCCGAACGGCCGCCCGATCGGCCAGATGCAGGTGCACCGTCGGCACGCTGTGGAAGTCGGCGACCGTGTCGTCGGCCGCGGCGCTGACATTCACCAGCACCATGCCGACACCGCCCACCCGCAGCACCTCGGCGCTCTTCTCGACGCGGGCGTTGGTGCCGCGGTCGCAGACGACGATCTTTCCCGCCGCCTTCGCCGGGTCGAGGCTGTTGAGGAAGCATCGATTGGCGTTGGCCGGGTCCGACGAAGCGAGGGCGACGGTGGTGGCGAGCACGATCGGCTTGGCGGCGACGGGCGTCGCGTTGACCGAGGTCCCGGTGAAGGCAGTGCCGTTGGCCAGCGTCAACGTCGCCACCGGGTTGCGGTTCTGCGTCGACGCGGCGACCGTCGTCAACCAGGGCCCGGGATGGTTCACGGTGTCGCCCGGGCCTTCGTTGCCGGCCGCGGCCGAGACGAAGACGCCGGCCGCGGCCGCGTTCAGGAAGCCGGTCTCGACCGGGTCTGCGAGATCGGTCAAGGTGCCGCTGATCGAAAAGCTGATGATGTCGACGCCGTCGGCAAGCGCGTCGTCGATGGCTTTGAGGGTGTCGGTGTTGTTGCACCCGACATCGGTCGCACCGGTCGCGAGCCAGCAAATCTTGTAGGTCGCAATGCGGGCGCGGGGGGCCATCCCGGAGATCTGTCCGAGCGCGATGCCGTTGATCGATGCATCGACACCCATGTTGCCGCCCGAGGTGGACGACGTGTGCGAACCGTGGCCGTTGCCGTCACGCGGCGAGGCGTACTCGAGCGGGTCGAGGGTTTCGTGGCCGGCGAGAAAGCCTTCGGCATGGAACCGGGCGCCGATCAACTTGTTGTTGCACATCTCCGCGGTGAAGCCCGGGCCGGTCTGACAAATGCCTTTCCACTTCGACGGGGGCGCGCCGTAGACCGGGGTGCCGGGCTGAAAATACGCGACCGGCTTGCCGCTCGCGGACTGCTTGTCGCCGAACGACGGATCCTCGGGCCAGACGCCGCTGTCGAGCATGCCGATGATGACGTCCTCGCCCTTGACCTGTCTCGACTGCGCGTCGAGCTGCGACCAGAGGCCGCCCGGTGCGGTGAGGCCGAGGAACGTCGGGGAGGTGGTCGTGACGATCCGCAGCATGCGCGAAGGCGTCACGGACACCACGTCGATGCTGGTCTTCAGCGACTTCGCCTCGGCGTCGGTCAGGCTCGCGGCAAAACCGTTGAAGGCCAGGTTGTAACTGTGGAGCAGGGGCGGGCTCCCGACGCGCGCGAGCGCCGTCGACTGCCGCACGTTGAGGTAGTTGACGTAGGCCCGCACGCTCGGCAGGCCGGCGTCGAACTTCACGCCCGGCGCGGGACGGGTGGCGGCGAGGCCGCTGAGCGTGCCGGTGTAGACCGCGGCGGGCGCATCGGCGAGTTGCACGATGTAGGGCTTGCGGGCGGCGGTCTGCGCACCGCTGGCGAGCGCCACCGCCAGCAGGCCGGCGCCGAGGATCAAACTGCGAAATGTCATCTGGAGCCTCTCGAGGGTCGGCGGATCAGCGGGGGTTGCGGCGACGGCGTGCGACAGCGGCCAGCACGCCGATCAAGCCCGACGACAGCAGCGCGGCGGAGGTGGGTTCGGGCACGGCGGGGGTCAAGACGACGTTGTCGAGCGCGAACTGGGCGTTGTTGTCGGCGGGGGTGTCGCACGGGCTCGAGCCTTGAGCGCAGGCGAAGAACTCGACCTGCTGCAGATTGGTGAAGCTCGAGAAGTCCCGGGTGTCGCTGAAGCGCAGGAACGGAAAACTTTGGGCCGTGCCGTTGCCGCTGCCGAGCGCAAAGGCGGTGCCGAAGCTGTTTCCGTCCATGTCTTG
>CAZZWY010000065.1:0-11678 GCA_964657785.1 uncultured Acetobacteraceae bacterium | reverse complement strand
ATGTTGACGCGCGTCACCTCGTGCAGCACCGGAATGACGATGGCGCCGCCGGAGATCGCGACACGCTCGCCGAGGAAGCCGGTGCGAACGAACGAGAGCTCGGTCGTCGAGCGCTGGTAGAGCTTCGAGAGCACCCACCAGAGCACCGCGATGACAATGACGATCACGACGATCGCGAGCAATATCAGTCCGATCTGGGTCTGCATGGGGTCAGGGCTCCACGGCTCGGGCGCCGGATGAGGGGAAGTGGGGCGGGCGGATCATCAGTCGCCCGCGCGTGGCGCTGCGGCCGGCGGCTCGACGAGCATCCGCAGGCACTTGAGAAAGAGCGGCCGGTACTCCTCCGGGAGCCGTTCGAGCACGCGGCGCTCGACACCGATGTCGCGCGGCATCACGCGGTTGAGCAGCGCGGCGCCTTCTTCGCCGAGGAAGAGCTGGTAGGCGCGCTGGTCTTCCTGCGCCCCGACGCGCCGCATCAAGCCCGCCGCGGCCAGGCGCTTGACCATCTCGGCGACGGTGTTGCGGTCCATGAAGAGACGGTCCGCCAGGGCGTTCTGGTTCAACCCGGGCTGCTGGTAGACGGCGATCAGCGCGGCCTTCTGCCGAGGCGTGAGCGATTCGTCGGAGAACTCCTGGGCGAAGAGCTCCTCGGCCGCGAAGTGGGCGCGGCGCAGCAGATGCGACGCCACCTCCTCCAGCCGGAACGCGTCGAGCATCCGTCGCACCGCGGGAACGACCTGCGCCCGCGCATCGGCGACGGTTCTTGACGTCGGCGATCGTTCGCGCGGGGCAGGAACGACGGCCTTGGCGCGGCGGGTGCGGGCGAGGGCTTCGCTCATGCGACCGGCCTGACGGCAGGCATCCGTGAGCGATCGCGCCCCGAGCCCTCCGGAGAGGGGCGAAGGCACACTCGGCAGATCGTATGCATACGGGTTTCTTTTTTTGCTCGGGCGGCGCGTCCGGGAGGATTTATAGGACTTCGCCCGGGGTGCGTCAAGGAAAATACCGGGCGCACCACGACGGGGCGGCTCCTCGAAAACTGCCCTGTCTCGTGCGCGAACGGTGCGTCGCCAGCCCCGGTCCAAAGAGCGCTTGACTTCGCCGCGGGGCCTTCCTAGACTGCGGACGACTGGCACGTACACGGGCTAAATCGCCACGTAGACGTGCTGATACACGTGCTGATTTTGCCTCTGCACGGCGTCTTCATCGAGTCGAACCCGGGACGAGAGACACGAGCATTCCGATGCGCCTGCCGCTGGCCGGCCCATCGATCAGCCGCCATGACCGACTTCTCCGACCCGCCTCCACCCGTCCGCCGCGTCATCGCGTCGAAGAGCCTGCCCGCGCCGCGGTTTCGCTACAGCCCGGTCGTGCAGGCCGGGCCGTTCGCGTTCGTCTCGGGGCTCGTCGGGCTCGACGCCGCCACCGGGTCGCTGGTGAGCGGCGGGGCCCACGCCGAGACGGCGCAGATCCTCGGCAACATCGGCCGCCTCGTCGAGGAGTTGCAATGGTCGCTCGAGCAACTCGTCGTCGTGCGCATCTTCTGCAGCGACTTCAGCGACTTCCCGGACATCAATCGCGCCTGGGAAGCCTTCTTCGACGGGCAGGTGCCGCCGGCACGCACCTCGGTCGGCGTCAGCGCGCTGCCGCTCGGAGCGCGGGTCGAGATGGAATTCCAGTTCGTCGTCGGCTCGAACCCACCCGAGGAGGCCCGCCATGGCACAAGGTGAAATCATCGCGGGCTTCCTGGCGCCGCACCCGCCGCATCTGGTGTACGGCGAGAACCCGCCGCAGAACGAGCCGCGCTCCCAGGGCGGCTGGGAGCCCTTGCGCTGGGCCTACGAGCGCGCCCGCGAGCGGCTCGACGCGATGAAGCCGGAGGTGCTGCTCATTCATTCGCCGCACTGGATCACCTCGGTCGGCCACCATTTCCTGGGGGTGCGGCAGATGAGCGGCAAGTCGGTCGATCCGATCTTCCCGAACCTCTTCCGCTACGACTTCTCGCTCGAGGTCGACGTCGAACTCGCCGAGGCGTGTTGCGAGGAAGGCCGCAAGGCCGGGCTCGTGACGAAGATGATGCGCAACCCGAACTTCCGGGTCGACTACGGCACCATCACGACCTTGCACATGATCCGCCCGCAGTGGGACCTGCCGATCGTCGGCATCTCCGCCAACAACTCGCCCTACTACCTCAACACCAAGGAGGGCATGTCCGAGATGGACCTGCTCGGCAAGGCGACGCGCGAGGCGATCAGGAAGACCGGCCGGCGCGCCGTGCTGCTGGCGTCGAACACGCTCTCGCACTGGCATTTCCACGAGGAGCCGGCGATCCCCGAGGACATGTCGAAGGAGCACCCGCAGACCATGGCGGGCTACCAGTGGGACATGCGCATGATCGAGCTGATGCGAAAGGGCAGGACGCGCGAGGTGTTCCAGCTCCTGCCGCAATTCATCGAGGAAGCCTTTGCCGAGGTCAAGTCGGGCGCGTTCACCTGGATGCATGCGGCGATGCAGTACCCCGAGATCGCCGCCGAACTGTTCGGCTACGGCACCGTGATCGGCACCGGCAACGCGGTGATGGAGTGGGACCTGCGCAAGGCCGGCCTCTCGATGCTCGGCGCGGCGCCCGAGGCGGTGCGCGCGGGCTACGGCGGCAGCGAGGCATACCGCGGCAGCCTCGTCGACTGAGACTCTCTCCGCCTCGATGCCCGTCGTCTCCGCCTTCCTGGTCCCGGGCATCCCCCTGCCCTGCCTCAAGCCCGAGGTGCCGGGCTGGGGGCGCCTCGCGGCGGCGATGCAACGGGCGGGCCGTTCGCTCGAAGCGTCGCGGCCCGACACCGTGCTGGTGTATTCGACGCAGTGGCTCGCGGTGCTGGACCAGCAATGGCTCACCCGTCGTCGCAGCCAGGGCACCCACGTCGACGACAACTGGTACGAGTACGGCGACCTGCCCTACGACGTTCATGCGGATACCGAACTCGCCCACGCGTGCGTCGCCGCTTCTCCGCGGCACGGCGTGCATGCGCGCGGCGTCAACTACGACGGCTTTCCCATCGACACCGGCACCATCGTCGCCTGCAACTCGATGGGCATCGGCACCCCCGGCCGGCCGCTCGTCGTCGCCTCCAACAACCTGTACCACAGCGGTGAAGTGACCGAGACGCTCGGCGCGCTCGCCGCGGCCGCTGCCCACGAGCAGGGCAAGCGCGTCGCGGTGATCGGCATCGGGGGCCTGTCGGGATCGCTGTTCCGTACCGAGATCGACCCCCGGGCCGATCGCCTGGGGCAGGCCGAAGACGACAAGTGGAACCAGCGCATCCTGCAACTCATCGAGTCGGGCGATGTCGGCCAGTTGCGCCGCGTGATCCCCGACTTCGCCCGGCAGGCGCGCGCCGACATGGGTTTCAAGCACTTCCACTGGGTGCTCGGGGCCTTGAAGGGCCGCTTCGTCGGCGCCCGGGTCCATGGCTACGGGCCGGTCTGGGGCACCGGTGCGGCAGTGGTCGAATTCTCGTTGTAAGCCTTCGCCTTTCATTCACGACCCTTCTGGAGCCTGCATGCCAACGACACCGAACTCCGCCTTCGTCTCCTCCGCCGCCGTTCGCCTCGCGGCGGCCGCGGGGCTCATGGCACTCGCGAGCGGCGGTGCCGCGGCGCAGGACTGCACGATCAGAATAGGCCGCGTGGTGCCGGTGACCGGGCCGCTCGCCGACGTCGGCAAGGACACGCCGTGGGTCGACGACCACAAGATCGGCGCGATCAACAAGGCGGGCGGCCTGGCCGTCGGCAGCCAGAAATGCAAGATCGACTACCAGATCTACGACAGCAAGAGCACGGTCGCCGGCTCGGCCGACGCCGCCAACCGCGCCATCCTCTCCGACAAGGTCGACTTCCTCATGGCGCAGGGCACGCCCGACACCACGAACGCGCCGTCCGATCTCTGCGAACGCAACCAGATGCCGTGCGTGATGGCCAACACGCCGGTCGAAGCCTGGCTCTACGGACCCGACGGCAAGCCGAAGACCTACAAGTACGCCTATGAATTCTTCTTCTCGGTGCCCGACCTCGTCACCAACCACATCGGCATGATCAAGGCGCTGCCGGGCGGCTTCAACGGCTCGATCGGCTACCTCTACCCGAACGACCCGGACGGCACGGTCTTCGCGTCGCTCTTCGATCCGGCCTTCAAGAAGCAGGGGTGGAAGCCGACCGACCCGGGCCGCTTCGCTCAAGGCCTGCCCGACTTCTCGGCCATCATCAACCAGTTCAAGCGCAACAAGGTCGAGGTCGTGACCGGCGTGCTGGCGCCGCCCGACATGCAGAACTACCTGCAGCAGGCGGCCCAGGCCGGCTACAAGCCGAAGATGTACGTGATCGACAAGGCCACCGGCTACCCCGAGCCGATGAACGCCGTCGGCAAGCCGGCATACGACATCCTCAGCGTCAACTTCTGGTCGCCGGCCTATCCAGGCAAGTCGAAGTTCGGCGGCTACGACGGGCAGGGCCTCGTCGACGCCTACGAGAAGGAAACCGGCAAGCAGTACATCCCGCCGCTCGGCTACGACGACGCCGCCTACGACGTGCTCTTCGACGCGATCCAGCGCGCCGGCTCGAAGGACCGCGCCGCGGTGCTGAAGGCGCTCGACGCGACCAACCTCGAGACCGTCACCGGGACCGTCAAGTTCAACGCCCAGCACTATTCGGTGCAGCCGCTCGGCGGCGCGCAGTGGCGCTACGACGACGCGAAGAAGAAGCTCGTCAAGGAAAACGTCTACAACGCCGTCTACCCGTCGGTGAAGAAGACGGCCGAGATGAAGCTCTACCAGCAGTGAGCGCCTGACACGATCCGCTCCCGCAGCGCCGGCGCGACCGGCAGGGGGAGTGCCAACCCAGATGCCCGCCCTCTACCGCGAGTTCACCAGCCAGGCGCAGATTGATGCGCAGTACGACGTCGAGCAGTCGGTGCCGGACTTCATGGTCTATGCCCGCCACTACATCGACGAAAGCCGCCTCGCCCGCCATCGGCTGCGCGCGGAACTCGACGTGCGCTACGGGCCGACGCGCGACGAGACGCTCGACGTCTTTCCGGCCGCCCAACCCGGCGCGCCGGTCTTCGTCTTCATTCACGGCGGCTACTGGCGGATGCTCTCGAGCAAGGAATTCAGCTGTACCGCGCTCGGCCTGAATGCGCTCGGCATCACGACGGTGGTCGTCAACTACGCGCTGGCACCGAAGGTCAGCATCGACGAGATCACCCGCCAGGCGCGTGCGGCCGTCGCCTGGGTGCTGCGCCGCATCGAGCGCTACGGCGGCGACCCGGCGCGGGTGATCGTCGGCGGCCATTCGGCGGGCGCGCACCTGACCGCGATGTGCCTGGAGACCGCCTGGGTCGAGGAGTACGACCTGCCCCAGGACCCGCTCGCGGGGGCGGTGCTGGTGAGCGGCCTCTACGACCTGCAGCCGCTGCGCTACAGCCTGATGCAGCCGCAGATCCAGCTCGACGACGGCGTCATCCGGCGCAATTCGCCGATGTTCAGCGTCCGGCCGTGCGCCACGCCGGCGCTGATCGCCTGGGGCGACGCCGAGCCGGATGAATTCCGGCGCCAGTCCGATCACTTCCGGGAGGCGTGGGCCGCCGCCGGCAACCGCTCCAAGCGCATGCCGCTGCCGGAGGCCAATCACTTCACCGCGATCTACGGCTTCGAAGACCCGAAGAGCGTCCTCTGCCAGTGGATCGCGCAGGCCGCGGGCCTGAAACGTTGAGGCGCAGCGACCTTCGTGGCTGACATCCTGAGCGTCCAGGGCCTCACCAAATCCTTCGGGGCGGTCCGCATCGCCAACGACGTGAGCTTCTCGGTCCAGGAGGGCGAGATCCTCGGCGTGATCGGCCCGAACGGCGCCGGCAAGACGACGCTGTTCGGCATGCTCTCGGGTCAGGTCGAACCGTCCGCCGGACGCGTGATGTTCCGTGGCGAAGACATTACCGGATTGCCGACGCACGACCGTGCGCGCAAGGGCATCGCCCGCACCTACCAGATCCCGCGGCCGTTCGGCCAGATGACGGTCTTCGACAACCTCCGCGTCGCCGCGACCTTCGCCGGGGGGCTCTCGGGCGCGGAGGCGACCGAATGGATCGAGCGCACGCTCGCCGCGACCGGCCTCACGCGCTTTGCCGAGACGCTCGCCGGGCGGCTGCCGCTGCTCGTGCGCAAGCGCCATGAGCTGGCCCGGGCCCTCGCGATGCGCCCGAAGCTGCTGCTGATCGACGAGGTCGCCGCGGGCCTCACCGAACTCGAGGTCGGCGAATTCATCGAGCTGGTGAGGAAGATCCGCAACATGGGAACGACCGTCGTCTGGATCGAGCACGTGATCCGTACCATGCTGACCGCGACGGACCGGCTGATGGCGCTGGCCGGCGGCGAGGTGCTCGCGATCGGCATCCCCGCCGAGGTGATCCGGCTGCCGGAGGTCAAGCGTGTCTACCTCGGGACCTGAACGCAGATGACTGCCGGCACGGCGCCGCTGCTGACCGTCACGAGCCTGTCGGCCTACTACGGTGAATTGCGCGCGATCTACGACATCTCGCTCGAACTCCACCCGGGCGATGTGCTCGCGATCATCGGCGCCAACGGTGCAGGCAAGTCGACCTTGCTGAGGGCGCTGACCGGGCTGATGAACCAGGGGGCGCGGGCGCATGTCCGGGGCTCGATCGAATTCGACGGGCAGCGGCTCGAAAAGCTCGCGCCTGACGCGATCGTCGACGCCGGCATCGCGCTCGTGCCGGAAGGCCGCCGGCTCTTCGCCCGCATGTCGGTCGAGGACAACCTCCTCGCCGGTGCCTACCTGCCTCGCTGCCGGCCCGGGATGCAGGCCAAGCTCGCCGAGATCTACACGATCTTCCCGCGGCTGCGCGAGCGTCGCGCCCAGACGGTGTCGCAGATGTCGGGCGGCGAGCAGCAGATGGTTGCGATCGGCCGTGCGCTGATGTCGTCGCCGAAGCTGCTCGCGTTCGACGAACTCTCGCTCGGCCTCTCGCCGGCGATGGTCGACGAGATCTACCGCAACCTCGCCCGCATCATCGCCGGCGGCACGGCGAGCATCATCGTCGAGCAGGATCTGCGGCGCGCGCTCGCGTCCTGCACGCGCTTCCTGGTGATGCTCGAGGGCAACATCGTGCTTGAGGGCCGGCCCGGCGAGGTGAGCGAGGAGAAGATCACGGCGGCTTACTTCGGCTCGACCACCAGCGCCTCAGGTCATGGAAGCGCGCATGGGTGACGACGACCTCTACTGGATCGGCGTCGATCTCGCCAACGGCGTGCTCTCCGGGGCGATGCTGGGCGGCTATTACGCCCTCATCAGCATCGGCCTGGCGCTCAACTTCGGCGTGATGCGGCTGGTCAACCTCTCGCACGGCGACTGGCTGATCGTCGCCGCCTACCTCTGCGTCGCGCTGCTCTCGATGATGCCGTCGCTCTCGCCGTTCTGGACCCTGCTGATCGTCGTGCCGGTCATGTACGGCATTGGCTACGCCGTTCAGCGCGGCCTGCTGAACCATGTCTCGGTGCAGGCGGCCGAGCGGCGCGGCATGTCGCCGGTGTTCGGGCTGATGCTGCCGCTGCTCGTCACCTTCGGCATCTCGATCGTCCTGAGCCAGGGCATGCTGCTCGTCTTCAGCTCCGACTCGGCGACGATCCGCAACGACCTGTCGTATTCGGCGATTCGCCTGTCCGCCGATCTCAGCATCTCGACCCTGCGCTTCGGGTTCTTCGTCGCGGCCGCGGTGCTGCTCGCCGGCCTGGCGCTCTGGATGAAGACGACGCACATCGGGCGGGCCATCCGCGCCGCGAGCGACGACCCGGAGATCGCCGCGCTGATGGGCATGCGCACGCCCCATGTCTATGCGGTGGCGAGCGGCGTGGCGCTCGCCTCCGCGTCTGTCGCGGGCTTCATGATCGGCATGTCGCGATCGTTCCAGCCGTTCGACGGGCCGCCGTTCCTGCTGATGGCGTTCGGCGTCGTGATCCTGGGCGGGCTCGGGTCGCTCGTCGGCAGCTTCGTCGGCGGCATCGTGCTCGGCATCGTGCAGGTGCTCGCCGGCACCTGGTTTGGCCCGGCGGCGCAGCAGGTCGCCGGCTACCTCCTGATCCTGCTGGTGCTCGCGGTGCGGCCGCAGGGCTTGCTCAAGCGCAAGTGACGGGCGGCCCGCGGATGTTCTGGAAGCCCCTGCTCGATTCGTTCTACGGCCGCGGTGGCGCCGCCTGGGCCGGCCTGCTGCTGGCGCTGCTGGTGCTGCTGCCGGCCGGGCTCGCGAGCAACAGCTACGCGCTGCACCTGCTGTTCTCGGTGTTCGTCTTCGCGACGCTCGGCCACGCCTGGAACCTGATGGCCGGCTATGCGGGGCTCCTGAGCTTCGGCCAGCAGGTGTTCATCGGCCTCGGCGGCTTCGCGCAGGCGATCGCCTTCTACTACACGCCCGCGTCGATCTGGCTCGCCTGGCCAGCCGCCGGCATCGCCTCGCTCCTCTTCGCGTGGCTGCTTTCGCTGCCGGTGCGCGAACGCGGCAGCGCGCGGCGCGTGAAGATCGGCGTGGGCGTCGCGGTTCTGCTCTGGGTGCTCTACGAATGGCTGATCTACGCCGTGCCGCAGGCCGACGTCTTCGGCAGCCACTACACCCGCCGCGTCGCGTTGCTGCTGCTGATCTTCCTCGGAGCGTTGCCGCTGCTGCGCCTGCAGGGCGCCTATTTCGCGGTCGCGACGTGGCTCATCGCCGAGTCGGTCGCAACGCTCTTCAACGGCTGGCAGGTGGTGGGCGCGGGCGGCGGGATGCAGCTCAAGTCGAACGTGACGCCGCTGCAGCTCTACTACGTCGCGCTCGCCCTGATGGTCGCGTCAAGGCCGCCGTCTTCCTCGTCAGCGGCGCCCTCAGCGGCCTGGCCGCCGGGCTCTACTTCATGGACGTGGTGATCATCACGCCGCCCTCGGCGTTCACGATCTCGTGGGCGTCCTACATCGTCTTCGTCGTGGTGTCGGGCGGGATGGGCACGGTCGCCGGGCCGATCGTCGGCGCCATCCTCTACATCTTCGTCGACCGCGTGCTCGGTGCGGCGGCCGGGCAGGGGCTGCTGCTGCTCGGCGTGCTCTCGATCCTGCTGATGCTGCTGCTGCCGCGCGGCGTGATGGGCGTCGTGCACGACCTGCGCTTCCCGCAGCGGCGGCGCCGCGGTGCCTCCGGCTGGGCCGAATGGCGCCGCCTGCTGCTGGGGGACACGCCGGCGAGCGACCGGGCGGCGCTCACCGATCAGCCGGGCGTCGTCGGCGCCTATCTCGTTCCCGGCAGCCCGCTGCTGCTGTTGCGGCGCGACGAGCCCGCCTATGCCGGCCTCGTCGGCGCGATGAAGCGCGTCGCCGCCGAGATCGACGAGCTGCGGCCCGACACGCTGGTCTTCTACTCGACGCGCTGGCTCGCCGTGCTCGACCAGCAGTGGCAGGGGCGCGCCCGCATGGCCGGCCTGCACGTCGACGACAACTGGCACGAGCTCGGCGAGCTCCGCTACGACCTGACAAGCGACGTCTCGCTCGCGCGCGCCTGCGTGCGCGCCGCGCAGCGTGCCGGGATCGCGTCGAAGCTGGTCGACTATCACGGCTTCCCGATCGATTCCGGCACCCTGACCGCCAACACGCTCGCGAACCCGGAAGGCCTGATTCCGGCGCTGATCCTCGCCAACAACCTCTATCACGACGCCGACAAGACCCGGCTGCTCGGTGAGCTCACCGCGGCCCAGGCGACCGCGCAGGGCAAGCGCGTGGTGGTGCTCGCCATCGGCGGCCTCTCGGGCAGCGAATTCCGGGACCAGCGCGATTTTGCCGACGACAAAATCGCGAGCGCGACCGACGATGAGTGGAATCGGCGGGTCCTGAAGCTGATCGAGCAGCGCGACATCGACGAGCTGCTGCGCCAGCTCCCCGACTTCCGGGTGCAGGCGCGCGCCGACATGGGGTTCAAGCACTTCGCCTTCGCGCTCGGCGCGCTCGGCGGGCGCCTCGGCCAGGCGGAGGTGTACGCCTACGGGCCGCAATACGGCACCGGCGCGGCCGTGATCCGGCTGCTTTGACATTGAAGGAGATGGACATGGTGGACCGATCTCTGCCGTCACCCAAGGAGCGGCCGACGGCGGCCCCGACCGCGACGGTCGTTCCCGGCAAGGCGGTACCGCGCGGTCGCTTTCCCCACGTCAAGCGGGCGGGCGACTTCCTGTTCGTCTCGGGAACCAGTTCGCGGCGCGCCGACAACCGCATCGAAGGGGCGGACGTCGATGCGCTCGGCACCACCCGGCTCGACATCGCCGCGCAGACCCGCGCGGTGATCGAGAACATCCGCGACATCCTGCAAAGCGTCGGTGCCGAGCTGGGCGACGTGGTGGAGGTCTGCAGCTACCTCGTCAACATGAACGATTTCGGTGGCTACAACGAGGTCTACGGGCAATTCTTCGGCTTCGACGGCCCGGCGCGCACGACGGTCGCCGTGCACCAGCTGCCCCACCCTCACCTGCTGATCGAGATCAAGGCCGTCGCGTACAGACCGCTTTCCGCTTGACGTGCGCCCGGCGGCACTCGATACTGGATGAAATTACAGTACGAGGTGTGACCATGCCGATCGCCTATCGACAGACTTACCGCCCGAGCCGGCCGCTGCGACTCCCCGGCTGGGCCGTGCGGCTCTGGCGCTGGCTTTGAACGCAGCGCAGGCGCCCGCTTTGCCGACTCGTGAGACCGGTCGCATTTCGCGCCGGCCCACCTGGAGAACGACATGGCCACTGCCAAAAAAGCGCCTGCGAAGAAGAAGCCTGCGGCTGCTGCCGCGCCAGCCAAGGCGAAGCCCGCCGCGTCCGCCACCCCTGACGCCATCAAGCTGCTCACCACCGATCACCGGGAGGTCAAGGCACTGTTCCAGCAGTACCAGGAGCTCGTCGACGACGACGCCGAGGACGACGAGAAGCACCCGATCGCGCAGCAGATCTGCCTCCTGCTGACGGTGCACGCGCAGATCGAGGAAGATATCTTCTACCCGGCAGCGAAGGAAGCGATCGACGAAAGCGACCTGGTCGACGAAGCGGCTGTCGAGCACGCCTCGGCCAAGGACCTGATCGCCCAGCTGGAGGAATCGGACCCGTCCGATGAACTGTTCGACGCGAAGGTGAAGGTGCTCGGCGAGTACATCGACCATCACGTCAAGGAAGAGGAAAAGCAGATGTTCCCGCAGGCTCGCAAAGCCGGGCTGGACCTGAAGGCGATGGGCGAGCAACTCGCTGAACGCAAGAGGCAGTTGATGGGCGAAATGGGCCTCGGGAGCGACGTCGAAGAAGAGGCGGGCGAGACGGCCTGAAGGCTAGCTTGTTCAGCGGCTTGGGAATCCGTCCGCGGGCCGGCGATTTGCGTCGTCGGCCGTGAGCAAAGAGCGGCGTCGAAGCCCCGTTGCTCGAGATCGTCGCAGGGCCGACCGAGGCCTTCGGGCCGTCTCAGGAGTCAAGGAACATGGGGAGCGCCACATTCCTTCGACACGGCGCTCGGCGAGGCGTCTGCGGCGCCGGCGGGCCTTGGCCACATTGATCGCCGGAGTGATGCCGGAGACTGATTGCCGGATCGTTCGCCGAAGACGCTGGATCGATCGCCGGACCGAT
>CAZZWY010000064.1:0-11748 GCA_964657785.1 uncultured Acetobacteraceae bacterium | reverse complement strand
GGGCTCACGCCGGCCCTCCGACGGGACTTCGCGGCGACACCGGCACGAACGCTTCGGCCGGCTCGTCCTCGAGCGTCAGCGGATGCGCCGCGACCACATCGGCCATGCCGAGCGCGAGCGCGAAATAACGCAGCGTGCCGGGCCGATGGTCCGGCGCGAGCGGAAGTTGCAGCGCCGCCGCCGCGGCGTCGACGTAGGCTTCGATTTCAGCGGGGGTCATGTCGGCTCCGTGGGCTCCGGATCAACGCGCCGTACCTCGCGCTGGAAGATCTCGAGGCTGCGCTTCTTCGCGTCGATGAAGCTCGGCTGCGAGAGTGTCTCGACGGTGCGCGGGCGGGCATCGGCGTACTTCAGGATCTCGGCGACGCGCGTCGGGCGCTTGGTGAGCAGCAGCACCTCGTCGGCGAGGTACACCGCCTCCTCCAGGTCGTGCGAGACCAGGAGCATCGTCGTGCCGGTCTGCATGAACACCTCCTGCAGCTTCTCGCGGATGAAGAGGGTCATCTCGAAGTCGAGCGCGGAAAACGGCTCGTCGAGGAACAGCACTTCCGGCCCGGGCGCGAGCGCCCGCATGATCGACGCCGTCTGCTGCTGGCCGCCCGAAAGCTCGTACGGATAGCGCTTCAGGTCGAACTTGACGTCGAAGGACGCCACCAGCTCGGCCATCCGCCGATCGACCTCGGCCTTGCTGCGGCCTTCGAGCCGCAGCGGATAGGCGATGTTGTCGAGGGTTCGCATCCACGGGAACATCGCCTCGCGGTAGTTCTGGAAGACGTAGCCGATCTTGGTCTCGCGGAGGGTCTTGCCGTCGAAAAGGATCTGCCCGGCATCGATCGGGATCAGCCCGGCGATCATGTTGATCAGCGTCGACTTGCCGCAGCCGTTCGGGCCGAACACCGAGACGATCGCGCGCTTCGGGATATCGAGGTCGAAGTTCTCGTAGAGCGGCCAGCCGGCGAAATACTTCGTCAGCCCGCGGATCGTGATGTGCGGGCCGGCCGCGCCCGGACGGAACGCGCGCGGCGGCACGTCGGCGACGACGGCGGGAGGGAGGACGACACCCATGGCTACCTCCCGCTCCAGTGGACGATCCGCCGCTCGGCAACCAGGAACAGGATATTGAGCGCATAGCCCAGCGCCCCGGCGGCGAGGATGGCGGCGTACATGCTCTTGACGTTGAGCACCTGCTGCGCGTCGATGATGCGGTGGCCGAGGCCGGTGTCCGAACCGATGAACATCTCCGCGACGATCACGATGACGAGCGCCATCGAGACCGCCGAGCGCAGACCGACGAAGGTCGGCTGCAGGCTCTCCCAGATCAGCACGTCCTTGAAGATCTGCCAGCGCGACGCACCCATCACCCGCGCCGCCATCACCCGCTGCTTGCGCGCGTTCATGACGCCGTAGGCACTGTTGAAGAGCACGATCAGCCAGGCGCCGAACGCCGCGATCGCGACCTTGTTGACGTCGGAGACGCCGAAGATGAGCAGGAAGAGCGGGATCAGCGCCGAGGACGGCGTCGAACGGAAGAAGTCGATCAGGAACTCGACGCTGCGGTAGGCGCGGGCGTTGCTGCCGAGCAGCACGCCGAGCGGCACGCCGACGACCGCGGCGATGACGAAGGCCTCGAGCGTGCGCAGGACCGTCACGCCGAAGTCGAGCAACAGCGGCCCGCCGGCGAGACCCGTCGCGAGCGCCTGCAAGGTCGCCCACGGCGTCGGCAGCAGGATCGCCTTGATGAGCCCCGCGCGAACGACCAGGTCCCAGACGACGAAAAGCGCGACCGGGCCGATGAACGGCAGCAGCCGGTCCCAGGCGGGCCGCGTGGCCCGGGTCTTCGGCGGGACCGCGGCGGCATTCCAGGGCGTGGCGGCGCTGGTCACGGGACCATTGGGCATGCTCGACTCCTTGCGGCCAAACGACGTTCAGCCCTTGAACAGCAGCGGCGCCACGACGACCTTCTTCTCGAAGATCCCCTTCTCGGCGAACAGGTCGTAGAACTTCTGGAAATAGGCGACGTCGCTCGGCTTGAACTCGTTGTAGAGCATGTAGGAGGCGAGCGGCACTTCGCCGGCGAGCGGCCCCTCGATGGCGGTATAGCCCTTCAGGTACTGCCGCGCCTGCGCCGGTTGGCCGCGCACGAGCTCGATGCCGCGTGCGTAGGCGGCGATGTACTTCGCGCTCTCGGCCGGGTGCTTCTTCAGGAATTCGGACGTGAGGCTCGCCGCGCCGCCATGCCACGGCGCCATCGGGTCGCCGAGGATGTAGTGCGCGACGACGCCGGCCTCGAGCACCCGCGTCGTGCCGTTGAGCCGTCCGACGGTGCCGGTGGGCTCGAGCGTGTAGACCGCATCGACCTGTCCCGCCGCGAGCGCCGCGACGTGCTGACCGATCGGCAATTCGGTGACGGCGATCGTGCCGGCGCCGGCGCGCTCGAGCATCGTCTTGGCGAGCGTGACGTTCTGGATCCCGGGCCCCGACGCGACGCGTTTGCCCTTCAGGTCGGCAAAGGTCTTGACCGGGCTTTCCTTCGGCAGCAGGAACTCCTCGAGCACGTACCTGGCGTTGCTCGGGTTGGTCGCGAAGATCTGGAACAGCCCCGGCTGCGCGATCTCGCCGATCGCGAGGTTCGCCGAGCCGGTGCCGTTGGCGCTGCCGTCGCAGCGGCCGGAAAGCATTCCCTCCATCACCTGCTGCGCGCCGGCGAACTTCTGCGGCTCGACGTCGAGGCCGGCCTCCTTGAAGTAGCCCTTCTCGACCGCGGCGAAGAACGGCAGCCCCGCCGCCACCGGCCAGTAGCCGATGCGCAGCTTCGGGCCGGCCTGGGCCCTCGTCAGGCGGGGCAGGCCGAGCGCGACGCCGGCGGCGCCGGCGAGCAGCCGGCGCCGCGATGGACGAACGGGCGGTCGAGGCGGGAGGGACGACATCATTCGGGTCTCCGCAGGCGTGGCGAGCGAGGAGCGGGCCGGCTCAGCCGGAGGAAGATGCAGCCGGGCCGATGCCGGCCGCGAGGACCGCGCGCCAGCCGCCGTACGCGCTGATGTCGCGCGCGCCGGCGACGGCATTGGCATCGCAGACGAAGCCGTGCACCCAGCGACCGTCGGCGAGCTCGATCGCACCGATCGCGAGCGGCCAGCGGACCCCCGCGAGGAACGACCCGACGGTCGCGATCGGCACGTCCCAGACTTCGACCTCGATCGCCGCGCCCGCGTCGCCCACCCGCACCATGCCGGGCTTGGGCGGCGTCGTGCCCGGCAAGGCGAACAGGCGGTAGCGTGCTGCCGTGGTCGTCGTGTCGACGAGCGTCGCGCCGCGTTCGAGGAGTTGCCCGTTCAGCGGTTGCCCGCCGAGGTGGGCGCCGACGACGGCGATCGGGAGCGTCGCTGAGGTGCTCGGTGTCCGGCTGGCGGTGAGGGCCGGGTCGGCGGCCGGTGCCGGCTCGAGACGGCGACCGGTCGCGCCCATCGGCAGCGCCTGCGCTGCCTCCCAGCGTTCGCCGAAGCGCGCGAGCGCCACGTCGGCCGCGCCGGGCGCGATGAAGGTGACGCCGAACGGCAGGCCGGCCTCGGTGAAGCCGGCGGGCAGCGCCAGCGCGCACCAGCCGAGCAGGTTGACGAAGTTGGTGTAGGTGCCGAGCCCGGCGTTGACACCGAGCGGGTCGGCATCGACCTCGGCGTGGCGCGGGTGCGTCGGCGCCGTGGGCACCATCAGCAGGTCGACGTGCTGCCACAGCGCCGCGTTGTCGCGCTGCGCCTCGCGCAGGGCGTACTGAGCGCGGAAGGCGTCGGTCGCGCTGAATTCGCGGGCCCGGCCGATCACGCGCAGCACGGCGGGGTCGAACGCTTCGGGGCTGCGCTCCATCAGCGCCTCGACGACCGCATGCCGCTCCGCGATCCACGCGCCGCCGTAGAGCGCGTCGCCGACGGCGTGCAGAGGCGCGAAGTCCACCGGCACCACGCGGTGGCCGAGCGCCTCGAGCTGCGCGACGGCGCGGGCGAACGCTTCCGGGTAGCCCGACTCGCCGGCGTCGTGGCCGAACACGGGCCGGTTCGGGATGCCCACGGCGAGGGTCCGTCCCCAGTGCGTCGGGCCGGCGCGAAACGCGCTGTAGGCATCGAGCGGGTCCGGTCCCTCAATCACCTCCAGCACGCGCGCCGCATCGCCGACAGTGAGTGCGAACACCGAGATGCAGTCGATGCTGCGGCAGGCCGGCAGCACGCCCGCACTGCTGACGCGTCCCGGCGTCGGCTTCAGCCCGACGACGTTGTTGAACCCGGCGGGCACCCGGCCCGAACCGGCCGTGTCGGTGCCGAGCGCGAAGACGACGTCGCCGCGCGAGACGACCACCGCCGAGCCCGAACTCGACCCGCCGCTGATGCGTGCCGGATCGAAGGTGCTGCTCGGCCGGCCGTAGGGCGACCGCGCGCCGACGAGGCCGGTCGCGAACTGGTCGAGATTGGTCTTGCCCAAGCAGACGGCGCCGGCGTCGATCAGCCGCGCCACCGCCGTCGCGTGCAGCGCCACGGGGCGCTCGAATGCCCGGCACGCCGCGGTCGTCGGCAGGCCGAGCACGTCGATGTTGTCCTTGACCGCAAACGGCACGCCGAAGAGCGGCATGGCGCGCAGCGCCTCGACGGGGTTCGCGAAGCGCGCCCGCCGCGCCTCGATTGCACCAACCTGGCTCGCGACGCCGACGGCATCGGTACGCGTGATCCACGCTTCGGGCGGGCTCGCCGTCCCGAGCCGATGCGCCAGCGCAAGCAGCGCTTCGAGCGGCGACACGCCCTGCGCGTAGGCCTCCTGCCACTCGGCCAGGGTGAGCGGATGGGCGAGACGATCCATCGATCAAGGTGCTCTCGTTGGTATACCAATAAGTGCACAGCAGGTTTCGTGCCGGAACCTTGGAAGGGCCCTGTCACCAATCCGTTCAGCGCCGCGAGCGGTGTCCGTCCCACGGCGCGAAGTCCGACAGGGGTCGGGCCCCGCGTCTTCTAACAGAACGGCCCTGCCGCGCTACGCTCCACGGGAGGTCCAACGGGCCCTTCCGGTCCGGCGCCCCGCTTCCCTCCAGCGGCTGGACCCGCCGCTTCACCGACGTCGGACCCGCGCCTCTCTCGCACGATGTCACCAGCCCTTGTCACCGACGACCCGACCGCGGGCGCGCAGCCCCCCGGCACCGGGCCGGCGTTCGCCGCGCCGGAGACACGCATCGTCTCCCCGCGGCCGCAGCGCCGCGGCGGGCGCCTCGCGGTGGCGATCGTCGCCGCGACGCTGCTCATGGCCGGGCTGGTCGTGCTCGTCCATCCAACGCTGCTACGGCCGCTGATCCAGCACCTAGTGCGCAGCCAGTCGGGCCGGGCGATCGAATTCAGCGCGCTGCGGCTCGGGCTCGACAACCATTTCGAGCCGCGAATCGATCTCGACGACCTGATGATCGAAAACGTGCGCTGGGCCGCTTCGCGGGAGCCGATGGTCCGGGCGCGCAAGGTTTCGCTCGAGCTCAGCTGGCACGGCGTCACCTCGGGCGTCTGGACCGTCCGGCGAATCGTGCTCGAGGACGCGTCGATCGACCTCGAGCGCGACGCGCAGGGGCGTCGCAACTCGCGCCTCGCGACGGTCGACGGCAGCGGCCGGTCGCGCGCGCAGGTCCTGAGCGTGGACGCGGTCCGGAGCCGCGTGCAGATCCACGACCAGGTCGCCGGGCTCGATCTCGTCATCGCCAGCGCGCCGCTCGCCGCCACGCCGCCGCTCGCCGGGCACGGCGACTTGCCGCTGACGCGGCTGCTCACCTTCGAGGGCCGCCAGAAAGGCGCCGCCTTCAACGGCGAAGCCCGGGTGAGCGAGACGCTGACCTTGCGACAGACGGCCACCGACTTCGCGGTGCAGGCCGAGATCCGCTCGGCAGGCAGCCGGTTCACCGTCGCGGGCGTGCTCGCCGATCTGCTCACGCCGACCCGAGCCGAGGTCGACCTGCACCTGCAGGCCGACACCCTGTCTGCCGTCCGCCCGGCCCCGCCCATCGCGCTGCCCGCGCTGCGACAGGTCGCTGCCGACGCCCACCTCAGCCTCGCCGCGCGACGCTGGTCGTTCTCGCGCCTGCACGCGCGCAGCGCGCGCAGCGAGGTCGAGGGCAGCTTGGAAATCCGCCAAGGCCGTGCCGCGGGGGAACGCCCGAAGCTGCTCGCGACGCTCGCGGCGGCCCGGCTCGACCTCGCCGAGCTGATCGAGGCCGAGTCCAGGCAGTCTGCCCAGGCGCTCGCCGCGAAGGCGGCCGGGCCCGCGGCGGTCACGAAGCCGGCGGACGCGGCGGTCGGCGCGGCATCGGCGCCGCCGACCGCCGCAGGCGCTCTGCCCGCCGCATCGTTCGACTGGAACGGCCTCGGCCGGGGCGACGGCGATGTCGACCTGCGCATCGGGCAGCTCTTCGCGCCGCGCGGGATCGTTGCGCAGGACACCCGGCTGCACGCGACGCTCGACCGTGCACGGTTGCAGATCGCCCTGCTCGGGAGCAGCCTGTACAGCGGTCAGGCGACCGGCCAGGTGCAGCTCGACGCGGCGAAGTCGCCCGCCCAGGCGACGCTCGATCTTCGGTTGGCCGGCGTCCGGCTCGATCGCTGGCCCGGCGACGCGTTTCATGGGCAGATCGGTGCCGGCACCCTCGCCGCCACGGCCGGGCTGCGCACGCAGGGCCGCTCGCTGAGCGAATTCGCCTCAGGCGCTTCGGGAACGCTCGAGGCCTCGCTCGACGGCGCCACGATCTCCGAACGGCTGGAAGCGAAGCTGGCGCTCGACGGCATCGGCTTTCTCAAGTCGCTGGTGCGCGGCGAGGCGCGGGTGCCGCTGCGCTGCGCCGCGCTGACGCTTTCGCTGCAGGGGGGCCACGCGACGATCCGCAGCCTGGCGCTCGACACGCCGCGCACCGCGGTCAGCGGCCGCGGCTCGCTCGACCTGATCGGACGCACGCTCGACGTCGTGCTGGCGCCGCAACCGCACGTCGCAACCATTCTGGCGCTCGACAAGGACATCCGCATCCAGGGGCCGCTCCACGGCCCGCGGCTGTCGTTGCAGGCGCGCGACGCGAGGCCGGCGGCCAGCGGATGCCGTGCCGGCTGATCACCGAAGGCGTACAGCGTGCAAGGTTTTTGAATGCCCTCGTCAAGCCCCTGTGGCGGATAAGGCCGGTCGAACCGTTAAATTCTCACCCCTTGTCCCACCGCGGCGGCACCCAGGCCCTCGGCTCGATTTCATGACGTCCGCTCCGCCGACCCGCTACACCCGAACCGCCATGGCCCTGCACTGGATCATGGCGCTGGCGCTCGCCACGTCGTTCTGCGTCGGCATCTACATGGCCGATCTGCCGTTCTCGCCGCAGCGCCTGAAGCTCTACAACTGGCACAAGTGGGCCGGCATCTGCATCCTGACGCTCGCCCTGCTGCGCCTGCTCTGGCGGCTCACGCACCGGCCGCCGCCCGAGGTGGCGATGCCGGTCTGGCAGGAACGTGTCGCGCAGTTGACGCATGCCGCGCTCTACCTCCTTTTCTTCGCCGTGCCGCTGGTCGGCTGGGCCTACAGCTCGGCGGCGGGCTTTCCGGTCGTCCTGTTCGGCCTGCTGCCGCTGCCCGATTGGGTGTCGCCCGACAAGGCGCTTGCCGAGGCGATCAAGCCGTGGCATGGGGCTCTGGCGTGGGCGATGACCGCGCTCGTCCTGCTGCACGTCGCCGGCGCGTTCAAGCACCAGCTGATCGATCGCGACGGCCTGCTGCTGCGGATGTGGCCTTCGCGACGGTCGCCGGCCATCCGTTCGAAGGGAACCGCATGAAATCGCTCCTCGCCGCCCTCGCCCTGTCGCTGCTCGCGGCGGCGGCCCATTCGCAACCGAAGCTCGTTCCCGCCCAGAGCGACATCGCCTTCACCAGCAAGCAGATGGGTGTGCCCGTCGAGGGCAAATTCAAGCGCTTCGATGCACAGGTCGCGTTCGACCCGAAAAACCCGGCAGCGGCCCGGATCGGGCTGACGATCGATCTCGGCAGCGCGTCGCTCGGCTCCAGCGAGACCGAAGCCGAGCTCGTCAAACCGGACTGGTTCTCGGTGAAGGCGTTTCCGCAGGCGACGTTCCAGTCGACGACGGTCAAAGCGACCGGCCCGGGCAAGTTCGACGTCGCCGGCAAGCTCTCGATCAAGGGCGTGAGCCAGGACGTGATCGTTCCGGTGGCGCTCGCCCAGACGGGCACGTCGACCACCGCCAGCGGCACCTTCGCGATCAAGCGACTCGACTTCAAGATCGGCGAAGGCGATTGGAAAGACACCTCGATGGTCGCCAACGACGTTCAGGTCCGCTTCAAACTGCTGCTGACCGGCATCGCCGCGATGTAGCGGCCCGACGACCGCCGCCGCCATTTCCGCTTTACCCCGTTTTCCGCTCGCTCAACCCTGGATCCCGACATGAAGAAGCTACTGATCACCGCCCTCACCGTGGCCGCCACCGGCCTCGCCCAAGCCGAAAGCACCACCTACGCCGTCGACCCGTTGCACACCTTCGTGACCTGGGAAGCCAAGCACTTCGACACCTCGACGTACCGCGGCCGCTTCGACAAGAAGGAAGGCTCGATCACGATCGATCCGGCCGCCAAGACCGGCACGGCCAGCGTCACCATCGACCTGAGCTCGATCAGCACCGGTGTCGCCCCGCTCGACACGCACCTCAAAGGCAAGGACTTCCTGAACATCGCCGACGCGCCGACCGCCAAGTTCGAGGGCGACAAGTTCACCTTCGACGGCAACAAGGTGACGTCGGTCAGCGGCACCCTGACGATGCTCGGCAAGACGCTGCCCGTCACCCTCAATGCCACCGGCTTCAACTGCTACGAGAACCAGATGCTGAAGCGCCAGGTGTGCGGCGGCGACTTCGAAACCACGATCACGCGGAGCCAGTGGGGCATGGGCTACGGCACCAAGTTCGTTTCCGACAACGTCCACCTGCTGATCCAGGTGGAAGCCGTGAAGCAGTAACCGCGGCGGGCGGCGGGCAGCTCGACGGGCGCGGGCAGGTCATGAGGAAGGCGTCCAGGTCAAGCGGGAATCGGTGGGAAGCGGTCGGGGGGCTCGGACGGTCGTCGAGGGTCAGCGCGATTCGCCGAGCCCGAGCGCCTGCAGCAGGTAGGTGGTCTTGAGCGCGCGCTGCCGCGCGGCGGCATCGAGCGCCGCCGCGGCGCCGTGGCCGGTGTCGGTGCTCTCGAAGAAGAGCACGGGCTGGCCGAGCTCGCGCAGGCGCTCGGCGAAGCGGCGCGCATGGCCGGGATGGACGCGGTCGTCCGAGCTCGAGGTGGTGACCAGCATCTCCGGATAGCGCACGCCGGCCTGCAATTGCTGCAACGGCGAGTAGGCGGCGAGCGCGGCACGGTCTTCGGGCAGGCGCGGGTCGCCGTATTCGTCGATCCAGACGGCGCCCGTGAAGAGCTCGTGGAAGCGCAGCATGTCGGTCAGCGGCACATCCGCGACGACGGCGCGGAACAGGTCGGGCCGCCGCACCGCCGTCGCCGCGGCGAGCAGGCCGCCGTTGGAGGCGCCGATGAAGCCGAGCCGCTTCGGATCGGCGAGGCCGGCGCGGACGACGTCTTCGGCCACCGCGATCAGGTCCTCGATGCCGCGGGCGTGCAGCCGACCCTGCGCGCCGCGATGCCAGGCCGGTCCGTACTCGCCGCCGCCGCGGACGTTGGCATGCACGAAGATGCCGCCGTACTGCAGCATCGGCCAGAGCAGGTCGGTGTGGAATTCGCCGTTGAGATAGGTCGGCAGCGACGAGACGCCGAAGCCGCCGTACGCGGTGAGGAGGGCGGCCGCACCGGCGTCGGCCCGTTGATTGCGGGCGCGGGTCACGTAGTAGGGAATCCGCGTGCCGTCGCGGCTCGTCGCGAAGCGTTGCTCGGTGACGAAGGGCCCCGCGTCGAACGCCGGCGCGGCGCGCTCGAGGATCCGGGTGCGGGCGCCGTCTCGCAGCGAGGTCTCGGGCGGGGTCAGCAACGATTCCGTCCTGACGAGTGCGGCCGACGGCGCGACCTCGCCGGACAGCAAGCGCACGGCGCCGTTCGGCGGCACCGGCCGCGGCGTGCGAATCCAGCCGCGGGCGGTGCGCCGCGCCCGGGCGCTGTTCGCCAGCCAGATGCCGATGTCCATCACGCTGAACCAGAGCGCGCCCTGCGCGACCGCGAGGTGGAAGACCGGGTCGACCGCCTCGTCGGGCTGCGGCACGAAGACCGGCTCGATCGGCGCATCGGGTGGCGCGCCGCCCCCGGGCAGCGGCAGCGCGAGCAGGCTCCCCGCCGGCCAGATGGTCGCCCCCTGGCTCAGCGGCTGCGCCGTCATCGCGATCAGGCGGTCGCCGACGACGCCGGCCAGGCCGCGGTAGCGCACGAGCTCGACCGGCGGCACGAAGCGCTCCGCCGGTCGATCGGTGCGGATCAGCCACCACGACGGCGCGCCGGCATCGCGATGCCAGACCTCCCCGATGAACAGCGTCCCGCCGCTCGTCCGGAAGTTGTGCGGGATGTACAGCACCGCGTCGGCCGGCGCCTCGAACAGCAGGCGCGCCTGGATGAACGGCGTGCCGCGCGTCCAGAGCCGCGCCTGGCGGGCGTAGCCGGCGTCGCTGAGCGAGCCCGGGCCGAAGTCGCTCGCCAGCAGGACGTGATCGGCATCGATCCAGTCGGCATACGTCCGGGCCTTCGTGTCGATGCGAAACCCGTCGGCGACGAAGGTCCGCGTCGCCAGATCGAATTCGCGCAGCACGGTGCGGTCGCCGCCGTCCGGCGACAGGCTGAGGAGGCAACGCGAGCCGACGCGGGTGTCGCACATCGGGTTCTGCCACCAGAGCGGAATCGTCCAGCGCACGCCCTCGCGGCGTGCCAGGTCGTCGAGGTCGAGCATCGTCTGCCAGCCGGCGCCGAGCTGCCGCCGCGCGGCCGGGCTCGCGGCCAACACCTGCCAGCGCCCGAGTGGGTGCCGGGCATTGGCGACGACGCGGTTGACGACGCCGCCGTTCAGGTAGGTGTCGCTGTGCGCGCCGCTGCCGAGCGAGAGGAAGCGCTGGCGCTCGCGTTCGAAGCGCGGGTCGGTCAGGAGCCGGGCGGTGGTCTCCGCATTGCGGGCGGCGATCCACGCCTGGGTCGCGGGGCGCTTGGTGTCTTCGAGCCAGAGGTCGCGGGGTTCGGATGACGACGCCGTGGCGGGGGCGGCGGACGCTGCCGGCGCGTCACGCCCCGGGCCGGCGGGTGCCTCTGCCCCGGCAGGCGGCGCCAGCAGGGGCGCCAGCAGTGCCGCCAGCAGTGACGCGACCAGTACCGCGGCCCGGCGCGCGCTCAATCCGCCTCCCTGCGCAGCCAGGCACCGCGCTGCGCCAACGCCCGCTGCGCGGTGGGCGCGAACGACATCGCCTCCAGAAAGCGATGCGGCGCTCCCGGAGGGCGCTGCAGTTCGACCGGCACCCCGCGGGCGAGCGGTTCGCGCACGCTTTCGACGATGCGGCGCGCCTCGGCGAGGCTCACTTTCGACCGCGGCGAACGCTCGGCGTCGCGCACCGCGAGCAGCTGCTGGAAGCGCCGCATGTCGGGCGTGGGGTCGTCGTCGCTCGACCTTTCGGAATTCGTCTGCAGCATGCAGTATCTTCGTTCCCGACATACCGTGTGGACGAAGAATTTACGCTTTTATCGGCGGGACAGAACCGCTGCTTCGGCTGGCATCAGCCGATTTCAG
>CAZZWY010000063.1:0-11757 GCA_964657785.1 uncultured Acetobacteraceae bacterium | reverse complement strand
GCCCCGCGGCCGCGGATCACGCCGTCGAGTCCGAAGCCGAATTCGCCGGTCGCGATCTCCGCGGCGTAGGTCGGGCTGACGGTCGTCACCCGGCGCGCGAACTTCAGCCCCGCCTTCATGAACGACAGCTGGCTGTGGTATTCGAGTCCCGACGAGGTGAGGTAGCGCGCCGGGAGCCCGAGCAGGGCGAAGTCGGCACTCGGGAACAGGCCCTGGTAGGCGAGGTTGTGGACCGTGAAGACGCTGGCCGCACGCGTTGCCGGATGCGCGTCGACATACGCGCAGGCCATCGCCGCATGCCAGTCGTGCGCATGCAGGATCTGCGGCATCCAGCCCGGGTCGAGCTCGCCGGCGGCGAGGTGCGCGCCGATCCAGCCGAGCAGGGCGAAGCGCTGCGCGTTGTCGGGCCATTCGATGCCGGCGCTGGTCTGGTAGGGCCCACCCTCCCGCCGATAGAGATAGGGCGCGTCGATCACGTAGACCGGCACCCGGCTGAGCGGCATCCGGCCGAGGCGAAGCGTGATGCGTGCGGCGCCGAAGGCCGGGCCGATCTCGCAGACGGTCTCGAGGCGTTCGACCGCATCGACGATGGCGGTCAGCCCCGGCAGCAAGAGGCGCACGTCGGCGCCCTGCTCGATCAGCGCCTGCGGCAGCGCGCCGACGACATCCGCGAGCCCGCCCGTCTTGACCAGCGGAAAGATTTCCGCGGCCACGTGAAGCACCCTCATGAACGCAGCGCGTTCAGCATTTCCTGCGTCACCAGGGTGATGCCGTTCTCGGAGCGGTAGAAGCGCTCGGCGTCGGCATCGGCGTCCTCGCCGATCACCATGCCGTCGGGAATGCTGCAGCCGCGATCAACCACCGTGCGGGTCAGACGCGCCCCCCGCCCGACCTGAACCGCCGGCAGCAGCACCGACCAGCTGACGACGGAGTACGAATGCACCCGCACGCTCGAAAACAGTACCGAACGGTGCACGCTGCCCGAGACGATGCAGCCGCCCGAGACGACCGATTCGATCGCCATGCCGCGCCGGTCGGGTTCGTTGTGGACGAACTTCGCGGGCGGCAGCTGGGCCTGATAGGTCCAGACCGGCCAGCGCCGGTCGTAGAGGTTGAGCTTCGGGTCGGTCGCCGTGAGGTCGATGTTGGCGTCCCAGTAGGCGTCGATGGTGCCGACGTCGCGCCAGTAGGGTTCCTCGTTGCGACGCGTGCCGACGGCGCTCAGGTTGAACGGATGCGCCGCTGCGTTGCCGTTGCGGACCGCACGCGGGATGATGTCCTTGCCGAAATCATGGCTCGACTCGGGGTCGTTGATGTCGCGCTCGAGTTCCTTGTACAGAAACCGCGCGTTGAAGATGTAGATGCCCATGCTCGCGAGCGAGCGGGTGTCGTCGTCCGGCATGGTCGGCGGCTCGGCCGGCTTCTCGACGAAGTCGGTGATGAGGTAGTCGGTATCGATCGCCATCACGCCGAAGGCGGTCGCCTCGTGGCGCGGCACCGCGATGCAGCCGACGGTGCAGTCGCGTCCCTTGGCGACGTGGTCGGCGAGCATCAGGGCGTAGTTCATCTTGTAGATGTGGTCGCCCGCCAGCACGACGATGTAGTCGGCGCCGTAGCTGGCGAGGATGTCCTGGTTCTGGTAGACGGCGTCGGCCGTGCCGCGATACCAGCTCTCGTCGTCGGTGCGCTGCTGCGCGGGCAGCAGGTCGACAAACTCGTTCATCTCGCTCTTCAGGAAGCCCCAGCCGCGCTGCACGTGCCGCAGCAGGCTGTGCGACTTGTACTGCGTGATGACGCCGATGCGCCGAATGCCGGAATTCAGGCAGTTGGAGAGGGCGAAGTCGACGATCCGAAACTTGCCGCCGAAGTAGACGGCGGGCTTCGCGCGGCGGTCGGTCAGGCTCTTCAGCCGACTGCCACGGCCCCCCGCCAGAACGAGGGCGACGGCGCGCTTGGGCAGGTCGAGGCTGAGAGCTAGTTCGTCGGGTGTCATCGCGGCGGGTCCTCGGGCATCGCCGGATCGAGGTGGCCGGCGGTATCCGCGAGTGTGCCGCGTTTGCGATGACTCAACACATGCCACGAACCCGGGCGTGGGCGACCGCGTCCGGGCCGGCTCGGCATTGGGCGCAAAAATTGCTGGTTTGGTGGGCACACCGGCCGTGGCGCAGTGCGACACTGATGCTGCGCCGATCTCGACACCGGCCCCGACACAAAGGACTCGCGAGTGAAATTCGAATCTGAGAGCGCCGTTTCCGCTTCGCCGACCTTCCTTCAGGGCGTCGAAGACCAGCTCCTGTTGAACGTCGGCGTCGCGCCGGCCGAGGCGAGCCAGACCGAGCTGATGCAGGCGGTGTCGCGCGTCGCCCGTGAACGCCTGTCGCGGCGCTGGGTCGAGACGCAGGCGACGCAACGCGCCGAGCAGGCTCGCCGCGTCTACTACCTCTCGATGGAATTTCTCATGGGGCGGACCTTGTCGAATGCCCTCGCGGCCCTCGACCTGCGCGGCCCGGCCGCCGAGGCGATGGCTCACCATGCCGCGCGCCTCGAGGACATCGGCGACCACGAGCCCGACGCGGCGCTCGGCAATGGCGGCCTGGGTCGCCTCGCCGCCTGCTTTCTCGATTCGATGGCGACGCTCGGCCTGCCCTCCTTCGGCTACGGCATCCGCTACGAATACGGCATGTTCGCCCAGGAGATCAAGGCCGGCCAGCAGATCGAGCATCCGGATCCCTGGCTGGAAGACGGCACCGCCTGGGAATTTCCACGCGCCAACATCACCTACCCGGTCCGGTTCGGCGGCTGGGTCGAGCACCACGGGCCCATCGGCGAACAGCGCGCGGTGTGGCGCGCCAGCGGCGAGGTCGCGGCCAAGGCCTACGACATGGTGATCCCGGGCCACGGCACGCAAAAGGTCAGCACGCTGCGCCTCTGGAAGGCGGCCGCTCCGTCGCACATCGACCTCAACGCCTTCAACACCGGCGACTACGCCCGCGCCGCGAGCGCGAAGAACGAGTACGAGAACATCTCCTGGGTGCTCTACCCGAACGACAGCACGCCGGCCGGGCGCGAGTTGCGGTTGCGCCAGGAATATTTCTTCGTCGCCGCCTCGATGCAGGACCTGATCTGTCGCCACCTGACCGAGCACGGCACCCTGGCCAATCTCGCCGAGAAGGTCGCGATCCACCTCAACGACACCCACCCGGCCATCGGCGTCGCCGAGCTGATGCGGCTCTTGTGCGACGAGCACGACATGCACTGGGCGCAGGCCTGGTCGATCTGCACCCGGGTCTTCTCGTACACCAACCACACCCTGATGCCGGAGGCGCTCGAGACCTGGCCGGTCGCGCTGATGCAGCACGTGCTGCCGCGGCACCTCGAGATCATCTTCCGCATCAACCAGGAGCTGCTCGATTTCGCCGCCAAGTTCCGGCCGGGCGACAGCGAATTCCTGGCGCGCCTGTCGCTGATCGACGAGCGCGGCGAGCGCCGGGTGCGGATGGCGAACCTCTCGATCGTCGGCAGCCACAAGGTCAACGGCGTCTCGGCGCTGCACTCCGACCTGCTCGTGAAGACGATCTTCGCCGACTTCGCCGCGCTCTGGCCGAACCGGTTCACCAACATGACCAACGGCGTCACGCCGCGGCGCTGGCTGTTCCAGGCGAATCCGGGCCTGACCGCCCTGCTCGACCGCACCCTCGGCACCGGCTGGCGTCTCGATCTGGGCCAGCTGCGGGCGCTGGCCGCGCACCGCGGCGACCCCGACTTCCGCCGCGAATTCATCGCCGTCAAGCGCGAGAACAAGGCCCGGCTGGCGTCGATGATCGAGCGCCTGACGGGCGTGAAGGTCGACCCGGCGAGCCTCTTCGACGTGCAGGTCAAGCGCATCCACGAATACAAGCGCCAGCTCCTCAACGTCCTCCACGCCGTCACGCGCTACCAGGCGATCCTCGCCAACCCGACGGCGAACTGGGTGCCGCGCACCATCATCTTCGCCGGCAAGGCCGCCTCGAGCTACGTGATGGCCAAGACGATCATCCGCCTGATCCACGACGTCGGGGCCGTCATCAACAACGACCCGCGCATCGGCGACCGCCTGAAGGTCGTCTTCGTGCCGAACTACGGCGTCTCCGTCGCCGAGACGATCATGCCGGGGGCCGACCTCTCCGAGCAGATCTCGACCGCGGGCACCGAGGCGTCGGGCACCGGCAACATGAAGATGGCGCTCAACGGCGCACTCACGATCGGCACCGATGACGGCGCCAACATCGAGATCCGCGAAGCGGTCGGCGACGACAACATCTTCATCTTCGGCCTGAAAACGCCCGAAGTGCAGGCCGCCAAGCTCGCCGGCTATCAGCCGCTGCGCTTCTACGAGAGCGTGCCGGCGTTGAAGCCCGTGCTCGACATGATCTCCGGCGGGCTCTTCTCGCCCGACGAGCCGGGCCGCTACCGGGGGCTCGTCGATTCCCTGCTGTGGGGCGGCGACCACTACCTCCTGCTCGCCGACTACGAAGCCTATGTCGCGGCGCAGACCCGGGTCGACGCCCTGTTTCGCGACCCGGACCAATGGGCGGAGCGCGCGATCATCAATGTCGCCGGAATGGGTGTGTTCTCGTCCGATCGGACGATCGGCGAATACGCGCGCCAGATCTGGCACATCGAGCCGCAAATCCGATGACGGCAGCGCCGGTGCATCGTCCGCGCCCGACCGGCCCGACCCGGCGGCTCGGAGGTCGCGATGACTGATCACGACATCGAGCTGATCTGCCATGCCTCGCACAGCGATCCGTTCTCGGTCCTCGGCGTGCACGCCGGCACGGACGGGCGCCTCTGGCTGCGCGCGATGCTGCCGGGGGCGGCGCAGGTGGCGGTGCTCGACGCGCGCAGCGGCGAGTTGCTAGGCACGCTCGCCAAGCGCCATGCGCACGGCTTCTTCGACGGGCCGCTGAGCTGCATCGACCGGCCCGACTACCGCCTGCAGGTGCGCTGGAACGATGGCTCCTCGACGATCGTCGACGACGCGTACCGCTTTCCGCACGTGCTCGGCGAACTCGACGTCTGGCTGCTCGGCGAGGGATCGCACCTGCGGCCGTACGAGGTGCTGGGGGCGACGCAGCGCGTCATGCAGGGCGTCTCCGGCACGAGCTTCGCCGTCTGGGCCCCGAATGCGTCGCAGGTCAGCGTTGTCGGCGACTTCAACTTCTGGGACGGCCGCCGCCACCCGATGCGCGCCCGACGCGAGTGCGGCGTGTGGGAGATCTTCGTGCCCGGCGTCACGCTCGGCGCCCGCTACAAGTACCAGATTCGGGCGCGCAACGGCCAGATCCTGCCGCAAAAGGCCGACCCCTACGCGCTCCAGTCCGAGTACCGGCCCGCGACCGCAAGCGTCGTCGCGCGCATGCCGACGCTCGTGCCGGCGTCGAGCGAACGCCAGCAGGCCAACGGTCTGGCCTCGCCGGTCAGCATCTACGAAGTTCATCTCGGCTCATGGCGCCGCAAGCCCGAAGAAGGCAACCGCTTCCTGACCTGGGACGAACTCGCCGACACGCTCGTCCCCTACGCCACCGGGATGGGGTTCACCCACCTCGAACTCATGCCGGTGAGCGAGTACCCGTTCGACGGCTCCTGGGGCTATCAGCCGATCGGCCTCTACTCGCCGACCTCGCGCTTCGGCGACGCGCCGGGCTTTCGCCGATTCGTCGAGCGCTGCCACGCGGCCGGCCTCGGCGTGCTGCTCGACTGGGTGCCGGCGCATTTCCCGGCCGATGCCCACGGCCTCGGCGAATTCGACGGCACCCACCTTTACGAATACGCCGACCCGCGCGAAGGCTTCCACCAGGACTGGAACACGCTGATCTACAACTTCGGCCGGACCGAAGTCTCCAATTTCCTCGTCGCGAATGCGCTCTTCTGGCTCGAGCGCTACGGCGTGGACGGCCTGCGCGTCGACGCCGTCGCCTCGATGCTCTACCGTGACTACAGCAGGAAGCACGGCGAGTGGGTCCCGAACCAGCACGGCGGCCGGGAGAATCTCGAGGCGATCGCCTTCTTGCGCCGGATGAACGAGACCGTCGGCGTCGAGCGATCGCAGGCGGTGACGCTGGCGGAGGAATCGACCGCCTTCCCGAGCGTCTCGCGACCGGTCTACGCCGGCGGTCTCGGCTTCCATTACAAGTGGAACATGGGCTGGATGCACGACACGCTCGCCTACATGCAGCGCGATCCGATGTACCGGCGCCACCATCACGGCGAGATGACGTTCGGGCTCGTCTACGCCTTCGACGAGAACTTCGTGTTGCCGCTCTCGCACGACGAGGTGGTGCACGGCAAAGGTTCGCTGATCACGAAGATGCCCGGCGACCGCTGGCAGAAGTTCGCGAACCTGCGTGCCTACTACGGATTCATGTTCGGCCACCCCGGCAAGAAGCTGCTCTTCATGGGCTGCGAGTTCGCCCAGGAGCGGGAGTGGAACCACGACGCGAGCCTCGACTGGCATCTGCTCGACGACCCGTCTCCCGCGAACCTGCATGCCGGCATGCGCGAGCTCCTGCGCGACCTGAACGCGCTGTACCGCGCGACGCCGGCGCTCTGGCAGCGCGACTTCGACGGCGCGGGCTTCGAATGGATCAGCCACGACGACGCGGAGCGTTCGGTGCTGAGCTTCGCCCGGCGCGATGCCGGCGGCGAGGGGCTCGTCGTCGTGGTGTGCAACTTCACGCCGGCACCGCAGCTCGGCCTGCGCCTCGGCGTGCCCCGCCCGGGCCGATACCGCGAGAGCCTCAACACCGACTCGGCCCACTACGGCGGCAGCAATGTCGGCACGCCGCTCGGCGCCGCGAGCAGCGAGCCGATCGGCTGCAACGGCCGGCCCGATTCCATCGTGATCGACCTCCCGCCGCTCGCCACGGTGATGTTCGAATGGAAGCCCTGAGCCCCACGACCGTGCGCGCATCGGCGCCGCGCGTGCCGATGATCGAATTCGGCGTCCCGTGGCCGATGGGCGCGACGTTCGACGGCGCGGGCGTCAATATCGCGGTCTTCTCGGCCAACGCCCAGGCGATCGATCTCTGCCTCTTCGACGCCACCGGCGAGACCGAAATCGCCCGGCTCCGGCTCCCCGGCCACACCAACGACGTCTGGCACGGCTACGTGCGCGGCGGCCGCCCCGGCCTCGTCTACGGCCTGCGCGTCCACGGTCCGTGGCGGCCCGACAAGGGCCTGCGGTTCAATCCGACCAAGCTGCTGCTCGACCCCTGCGCCCGCGAGATCGTCGGCGAGTTCACCTGGTGCGACGAGCACTTCGCGGCCGACCGCGTCCATCCGCGCCAGATGGACACGCGCGACAACGCGGCGATGGCGCTGAAGGCGCGCGTCGTGCTGGACGCCTTCGACTGGGGTGACGATCGGCCGCCGTGCGTCGGGATCGCCGACACCGTGATCTACGAGCTGCACGTCAAGGGTTTTTCCAGGCTCAACCCGGAGGTCCCGGAGCCGCTGCGCGGCACCTACGCCGGCCTCGGTCACCCGGCGTCGATCGGCCACCTGCAGCGGCTCGGCGTCACCGCGCTCAGCCTGCTGCCGGTGCACCACCACATCGACGAGGAACGGCTCGTCAAGCTCGGTCTCGTCAACTACTGGGGGTACAACACGATCGGTTTCTTCTGCCCCGACCCGCGCCTCGCGACGAAGGACGCGCAGGCGTCCGGCAGCGCGCTGCGCGACGAGTTCCGGCAGATGGTGAAGGCGTTGCACGTCGCCGGCATCGAGGTGCTGCTCGACGTCGTCTACAACCACAGTGCCGAAGGCGACAGCACCGGCCCGAGCATCAGCTTCCAGGGTCTCGACAACGCGAGCTACTACCGGCTCGACCCGTTGCAAAGGATCAATCACCAGAATGACACCGGCTGCGGCAACACCATCGACCTGCGCCAGCCGCGCGTGCTGCAGATGGTGATGGACAGCCTGCGCTACTGGGTGACGGAGATGCACGTCGACGGCTTTCGGTTCGACCTGGCGACGGTGCTCGGCCGCGGCGATCACGGCTTCGACCCCCACGGCGCCTTCTTCAGCGCGGTCGCGCAGGACCCGGTGCTCGCCCGCGTCAAGCTGATCGCCGAACCCTGGGACATCGGGCCGGGCGGCTATCAGGTCGGTGGCTTTCCGCGCGGCTGGCCGGAGTGGAACGACCGCTTCCGCGACGAGATGCGCGCCTTCTGGCTCGGCCACCCGAGCACCCGCGGCGGGTTCGCCCAACGCCTCTGCGGTTCGAGCGACCTCTACCAAGCCAGCGCGCGCGCGCCCGCCGAGTCGATCAACTACGTCATCTCGCACGACGGTTTCACGCTGCGCGACCTCGTCAGCTACGAAGCCAAGCACAACGAAGCCAACGGCGAAGACAACCGAGACGGCACCGGCAACAACCTGTCGTGGAACTGCGGCGTCGAAGGACCGAGCGACGACCCCGCGGTCGACGCATTGCGCCGACGCCTGCAGCGAGCGTTGCTGGCGACAACGCTGCTCGCTCAGGGCACGCCGATGTTCGCCGCCGGAGACGAGCTCGGTCACACCCAGGGCGGCAACAACAACCCCTATTGCCTCGACGGCCCCACGACCTGGATCAACTGGTCGACCGCCGACGCCGACCTGATCGCCTTCACCGCCCGCGTCATCGCGTTGCGCCGGCTGGCCCGCCCGTTCGGCAATCGCTGGTACAGCGGGCTGACCGACCCGCTCGGCCTGCACGACCTCGCCTGGGTGACCGCCGGCGGCGAGGCACTGCAGGGCGCGGTGGCGTGGGGCGATACCGCGACGCGCGTCCTCGGCTGCCTGATCGGCGAGCCGGGGCGGGCCGCTGCGCCGCTCCTGTTGCTGGTCAACGGCGGCGCCACCGATCAGGCGTTCCTGCTGCCGCCCGGCATCTGGGAGGTGCTGCTCGACACCACCCACCCGCGCGGCCTGGGCGGCTGGCGCGGTCAAGGCAGTGCCCAAATCGACCTGCCGGCGCGCAGCCTGCAGGTGCTGGCAGCGGCCGGGGCCGGCATCCGGCTCTGATCAGCGAGGGCGGCGAGCGTGCAGCGGCGAGTCGCCTAACGGCCGAGAACATACGGCCGAGAAATGGACAAGGGCGCCGCGGCGCCCTTGTCTCTGCTCGCCACGCGAATTCTCGCGCGGTGACACCCGACTTCAGCGAACCACGGCGATCTGGTCGCGCTTGTCGCCCTTGTAGGTGTAGAGCGTCAGCGCGCCGTTCTTGATGTCGCCCTTGTCGTCGAACGAGATGCTGCCGGTCACGCCCTTGTAGCCGTCCGTCTTGGCCAGCACCGGCAGGTAGACCTTCGGGTCGGACGAACCGGCCTTGACCATCGCCGCGACCATCACGCCGACGGCGTCGTAGACGTAAGGCGCGTAGACCTGGACGTCGATGCCGAACTTCTTCTTGTAGTCGTCGCGGAACTTGTCCATGCCGACCTTCTGGGAGCCCTCGACGCCACCGGCCTCCGCGCACACGACCTGGCCATCGGCCATCGCGCCGCCGGCAAGCTTGGGCAACTCGCTCGAGCAGATGCCGTCGCCGCCCATGAACTTGGCGTTGATGCCGAGCTGCTTCATCTGGCGGATCATCGGGCCGGCGACGGCGTCCATGCCGCCGAAGAAGACGACGTCGGGCTTCTTCGACTTGATCTGCGTCAGGATGGCGGTGAAGTCGGTTGCCTTGTCGGTCGTGAACTGGGTGGCGCTGATGGTGCCGCCGCTGGCCTTCGCCGCCTTCGTGAACTCCTCGGCAACGCCCTGACCGTAGGCCGTGCGGTCATCGATCACCGCGATCGACTGTCCCTTCAGTTCCTTGACGGCATATTTGCCGAGCGTGCTGCCGAGGTGGACGTCGTCGGCGCAGACGCGAAACGCGGTCTTGAAACCCTGGCGGGTGTACTTCGGATTGGTCGCCGACGGCGAGATCTGCGGAATGCCGGCATCGCTGTAGACCTTCGACGCCGGAATCGTGGTGCCCGAGTTCAGGTGGCCGATCACGCCGCTCACCTTGTCGTCGACCAGCTTCTGCGCGACCGCCGTGCCCTGCTTTGGATCGCCCGCGTCGTCTTCCGCTTCGAGCTCGAACTTGACCTTCTTGCCGCCGATCGTCGTGCCCTTGGCATTCAGGTCGTCGATCGCCATCTGGGCGCCGTTCTCGTTGTCCTTGCCGAGGTGGGCGATGTTGCCGGAGATGGGACCGACGTGGCCGATCTTGACGACCGTGTCCTGGGCGTATGCCGTGCCACCCAATACCAGCCCTGCGGCCACGACGATCGTTTTCAGTCTTAATTGCATGCAAAACCTCCAAAAATGGGAACGGACACAGAGAAATTCAGCGAATCCACAGCGGGAAAACAATACCCCAAATCAAACCTGTACTCCAGAGAGGATGCGCGGGTCGGGCGGGACCGGTTCGGGCCGCGAACTCTCGCGTCGGCAGACCCGGAACGCCGGCGTCAGCGCTGGCGATGACGCGCCAGTTCCGCCGCGACCGCGCGCGCGACCACGTCACGCAAGGTCGATGCCAGCTCCGAGCGGGCGTCGCGCACCACGGTGTCGGCGGCGCGCGCGAGCAAGGGGCCGAGGATTTCCCGAAGCCGGTATTCGAGCATGACGTCGATCTGCCGCGAGAGCTCCGCCAGCACGCGCTGGATGAGCTGCTCATCCGTCGGCAACGCCGCCCCGGTCGAGGCGCGGCCCGGCTCGGCGGCATCGGGGTCGTCGTTCTCGAAGGGCTCGGGCTCGTCCGGCAGACCGGCGAGGTCGACCACCTCGGTCAGGGTCGGCGGACCGACAGCGGCCCCCGGCCCGCCGGCGCTTCGCGCGTCACCTGCCTGCACCGGCCTCGCCTCGGCCCGCCCCGAAGGCGCATCGGCATTCACGCGACCACCTCGTGCCGCTCGATCGCGTAGCCGCGGTTCGCGTAGTACTTCCAGCGGCCTCGCGCCGCGAGACGGTCGGCCTCGCCGACCGCGACGATCTCGATCACGCGGGAAAAGCTCTCGAACCCTTCGGCGACCTCGACCCCGAGGTTGACGAGCACGTCGTGGTGCGCCGTCTCGACGACGCCCGACGCCGCGAGCAGGATGGGCGTTCCGCAGAGCCGTGGAGCGATCGGCGTGCCCGGTCGAACCCGCAGGTGCGGCACGAATTCGATCGGGTCGAAGGTCCAGAGCGCCCGGTCCAGCCCGCCGAGCACGTCGTCGGCGCCGGTCACCACCACCCGCGCCCCCTGCTTCGTCGCCTTGCGCAACAGGCGACAGGCGTAGAGCGTGCGATCGGGCACGTTGAAGTGGAAGCTGACCTCGGTCACCGCGTCTCGGTCAGGCGGCCTGGGCAAGCACGAAGTGGGTGAGCAGCGGCACCGGCCGGCCGGTCGAACCCTTGTTCGCACCCGAGCGCCACGCCGTGCCGGCGACGTCGAGATGCGCCCACGGGTAGGCCGTCGTGAACTTGGCGAGAAACATCGCCGCGGTGATCGCGCCGCCCGGGCGGCCGCCGATGTTGGCCATGTCGGCGAAGTTGCTCTTCAGGCCCTCGGCGTATTCCTCGTCGAGCGGCATGCGCCAGCAGGGGTCGAGGCCGGCGCGGCTCGCGTCGAGCATGCGCGCGGCGACGGCATCGTCGCTCGTGAAGAGGCCGGAATGGTGGTGGCCGAGCGCGACCACGCAGGCGCCCGTCAAGGTCGCGATGTCGACGACGACCGTCGGCTTGAAGCGCTCCGCG
>CAZZWY010000062.1:0-11838 GCA_964657785.1 uncultured Acetobacteraceae bacterium | reverse complement strand
GATTGCAGATGCCGCGATCAAGGAAGCGATCGGAGAGGTGCTCGCAGCATGATCCGCCCCTCCATCCGCTATCAGTGCGTCGCTTACATCAAGGACAACCCCGGCGCGACGTGCGCAGACCTCTACGCGGCCATTCCCACTCGCTCGAAAGATTCGGTTCGCTCCGGCTTGAAAGCGGCTATCCGCTATGGCGAGATCGTCTCGCGCGGAAGCAGAAGCAACTTTTTCTATTTCGCCGATGACTCTGCTGCTGCGGCCTGGATCAAGGCGATGCCGACGCCACAGGCACCGCGGCTCAGAATTCCTACGCCGGATGTACTGCGCGCTTTTCTTGAGTCATTTCCTGCCGGCTGCCGATCCAATGTCATTGCGCGACAGTTCGGCATCAGCCATTCCGCCGTTTCCTTGCTGTTGCAAAAGGAGGAACTCGCCGGCCGCCTGTATCGCTGTAAGGTTGCTTTCGGCCAGGGGTTTCTTACCTTTACCACGTCCGAGCTACGCGCTGCGGCTCTACCCGGTCTAGCTGTGGAACGTGCAGCGTTTGAGGCGGCGCGACACGAACGCAGGCTAGCTCGCTGGAGGGCAGGTCATGCGGTTCAGGCGGCGAAACGGAAAGCGGCGGCGGCTCTTCTGCCTCCGAAGCCGCCAAAGCCTCCGAAAGTCAGTGCGCCTAAGCCGGTGGTGGCGCGCCCGCTCAAGGTTGAGTACGTCAAACACAGCCCTGCCGTGATTGACGTGGATACATCCCGCGCCAAGGTGACATATGCACCCCGGCCGCTCGGGCGATGGGAGGTGCCGGAGGATTTCCGGGGGGCGTTTTCGATGGCTGGGGTTGGTCGGGATGTACAGACGGGGGAAGCGTGGTGAACGACGTTGATGATGATCCGCCGCCGCGCAGAACAGCACCGAAACCGGTGACAACAGTAGCCGAACTCGAAACGCTCGATGAAGCGATGCTGGTGCGAGGCTACCGCGACGGTTTTAAAAACTCGGCCAATTGGTGCGAGGTTGGCCGCGCCTACTGGCATGGATACCTCAATGGGCCTTGTTGATGGAGGCCACGCGACGGGCAGCCCAGAGCAGGCGGAGTTGGCGCGAGCTTTCGTGGCGAAGGGACGTGGGACATGAGCGAACAACGCGAACTGAAGGTTCGGCGACCGCATCAAGGACAACGATCCTCGGATGAACGGGCGCGTTGTGCAAATTACGCGCATAAGCGGATTGTGCGCTTTCTATGACCGAAGGCCCTTCGGTTCGGCGCGCGAATACTCCGTCCGGCTAACGCGCATTCACATTGACGGCAAGCCACGCAAGTCCGGTTTCTCGCTTGTGCAGGAGACTCAGCCATGAGAGAACCTTTGTTCAACGTCGTCGCTGTCAACATCAAAACCGGTGCCGAGCGGCTGATAGCCGAACGAAAGACGGAGCACAACGCGGAGGCTATTGTGATGATGGCGGTGATGCGGCGCGGCGTGGATGTGGAGTTCTTCAAGGCCGTTCCTGTAGCCGTTGCGGGTCAGGAGGCGTCATGAGCGATCAATCACGCATCTACACCAAGCAAAATCCGCTCGGTGGCCCCGCCAAGATTTTTGACGCGGTCGCCGATTCAATCCGCGCCGGAGATTCGGTCGAGTTAGCGATGGCGCAGTTTGGTTTGACGTGGGCAGCGCCATCGGTCGACCGCAACGGCGGCAAGACCGGCCATCCGCCCGGCATGCTGCAGGACGACTCGCGCAAGCTGACCAAGTGGTTCGCCGGCAAGCCGGACGCGCGACTGCATGCACGGGAAGCTGCGGCTGCGATTGCGGCACAGGCCGAGCCCCCGCCGCTGTCTGATTTCGACGCGACCCTCCGAGACTACGCCGAGGCCGTTCGCAAGCTCGACGGGCCGGCGATGCGGGCGGGCTACATCAAGCTGCGCAAGATGTTGACCGGGCAGGCCGAGCCCCCGCAGGCAGCACAGCGAGAGGTCCGCGAAGTCGTGGAGCAGTTGATCGCCTGCCACGATGAAGCTGACTGCCCTGCTGTTGCGGTGGCGCGCGAGTGGCTCGCAGCGCAGCCCGCATCCCTCGCCGCCCCAGCACAGCCAGAGGTGCCGGACTGCAATACGTGCGCGCATGAAGGGATGGCAAACAAGGAGTGCCGAGAATGCTACGGGCGGATCAACTGGGAGGCTCGCGACCCAGCGCAGCCCTCCCCGCCCGCCGACACCCCGGCAGAGGCGCAGGGGGAGCCATTCAACGCGGCGACGCTGGCGCAGATCGCAGCCGTTCGGCCCGACCTGCTCCCATTGATGCACGGGGTGCTGGCAGAGTCGCAGGGGGAGCGCGAGGCGCTTTCCAACCTCGACATCTTCAGCATCGCCGACGAGTACGGGATCAGGTTTGCGTCGCCCGACGAGGAGGGCGTGCAGTTCGAGAAGCACGCGCTGCTTGACTTCGCCCGCGCCATCCTCGCCTCCAATGAAAGGAAGACGCCGTGATCGATGCAGGCCTGGCAAAACACAAGATGGCCGCTCGTCAGGCGTTCGCCAAGGCTGCCGGGTCGCCCGCAGCATCAGTGAAGGCAAAACCTCGTATCGCATCAATGCCCGAAGGACCGACGGCGCTGGCCCTTGATTTTGAACGCTCGGTTCCGCGCTGCGAAAGCTGCCGACACTTTCGCCCGGGAAAGATCGTCCTCAAAGCGCAGACCCGGAATATGCCCGTACTGATGCTGCCCGCGCTCTGCAAGAAGGGCAACTTCCTCACCCGCGCGACCGCGGTGTGCCGGCATTGGCTGGGCACGGACGGATCTGTTTTCGATCAGGAAAGGAGAGCGCCATGACCGATCCAGTCGAGGCGCAGGGTATGCCGCCGCTTAGCGGTGAAATCAATCAAGCCCTGCTTGATTGGCGCGAGTCGGCTTTGAGCAGCCCTGGCCGAACATCCGCCTGCATGAGCACTCTTTCCGATGCCATCCACGCCTACGCCCGCGCCTACGGCGATGCCCGAGCCGCAGCAGAGCGGGAGCGGTGCGCGAAGGTGTGCGAGGACGAGCACGTCGGCGCGAGCGTTGATGACGAGTGCGACAACGAAGGCGACGGCGCATACAACCAAGCACTTCGGGATGCCGCCGCCGCCATCCGTGCCACCACACAAGAAGGGAAGTAGCAGCCATGAGCAACGAGACAGAACGCGAGGAAAGCCGAGCCGCGTTGTTGGAAATGCGGATTGATGAAATGGAGCGCGAGGCACCTCACCCGTGCTTGCATGTCGCGTCGTTCTGCATTGCATGGGGCGGCGAGGGTGCTTCGGCAAGCGTCGTGCATGGTGGCTGGGGCGCAATGCTCAAGGCATTCGCCGAGAGCATCTGGGTGAGCGGAGACACCTCACACCACCGCGAGGAGTGGGAGGAGTGGCTGGAGCAATTTGCCGACATCGATGAGTGGACGGCCGACGAAAACGGCGAACCATACTGCTTCACATCGGATGTCGGCGAGATCAGTCAGGTGTCGATCTACCGCTTGGACCGCGCCGCTCAAGCCGCAGAGGCGGGAGAGGCGCTGACTGACGAGCAGATTGTCGAGTGGGCCGAGGGCTTCATCCGGATGACAGCTTTCAACCGGAGCGTCGCAATTCAGATCGCCATCGAAGCAGCGAAGTTTGTTCGCGCCGCCCTTAAAGGCGACAGCCAGGGAGAGAAGGCATGACAGACCGCGAACTGACGGAGGCTGCTGCGAAGGCAGTGGGGTTGTGGGATGAGGTCAACGGCTGCATTGACATTCCATGGAACCCTCTTGCCGACGATGGCGACGCGCTGCGGCTTGCGGTGAAGTTGCGGTTGAACGTTAGCTTTACGCGAGGGCTTGGAGCCGCTCACACGCAAGAATTTATGCAGGTTGCTCCCGCATCGCTTGGGCACCTTGCCGAGTTTGGCCCGATTGGCACGGATGCCAGCGCAACGATTCGTCGCGCCATTGTGTGCGCTGCTTCGGCGGTGTACCGCGACAGCCAGGGAGGAGAGAAGGCATGAGCACGATGCGCGAAGAAAGCCGGAAAGAGTTCACCGGCGATAACACATTCGAAGGCATCCAAGCCGGCAGCCTGCAGCGCATCGCTGATGCAGTTGAAAAGATGGTCGGCGACTGGGACCGGCTGCAGCGTCGCGCGAAGTGGGCAGAGGAAGCCCTTGAACGCGCCAACGTTCGAGCCGACCATGCCGAGCACCAAGCGCGTGCGCTGCGCGGCGTCATCACGAAGCTGAAGCGAAAGTCGAACCCGCCACCCACCGACAGCCATGGAGAGGGGCGATGACCTGCCGCAACAACACCACGGATGCGTCAACGCTCCTTCGCGCAAGAGCCAAAGCACTTCGAGCAACCGACATGCGAGGTTGCGCAACGATTGGTGAGTGGAACGCTGCGTATCAGCAGGCCGAGAATTTCGACATTGCGGCGGATTGGCTGGAGCAGCAATTGGCGGCGCCGCAGGGAAACTACGCAAGATCGGGCGTGGGCGATACCTCGTTTCTTTTGCGTCAACCCGAAGCTGATCGTCTCTGCGCAGCGTTAAAGCCATGAGCAACGTAGAACCGAACGATGCATTCGGCCAAGGCGTTACATGGGCTCAAATCGGCGGGACGTTCTTCGGCTGTCCGTATGAGCGTCACATCAACCCGCACGAGTTCGCTCAGTGGCTCAGAGGATTCAACGTGACGAGCCGCCGGATGGTCGACAACGCCCTCGCCGAATCAGGTCGCCGAACTTTGCGCGAGTGGGCGCTGTCTTGACCCGGGTTCGCCGGCACCCTTGACGCCGGCGGTCGACATTCAACGGAGAACAAACGAATGAACCTTGCAGCACTCGCAGCCGCCTTGCGCGGCGATCTTGCCAACGCCATGATTGCCAGTACGCCAGGCGGCATTGAACGGCAGGAAGCGGCGGGCCAGCGCACGCTGGTGGAGAGCGCCATGCTCCCGAAAGAAATCCGCGGCGCCACGCGAGAGCAGTTGACCGCGCTTGGCTTCAAGTTCGGCGCCGACGTGGACGAGTTGTTCGTGAAGTGCGAACTGCCGCCCGGCTGGACGAAGCGCGGCACCGACCATTCGATGCATTCGGACCTTATTGACGAGCAGAGACGGAAACGCGCGGGCATCTTCTACAAGGCCGCGTTCTACGATCGACGTGCGGACATGAATGTGCGGCGTCGCTTCAATCTGGAGTCGTACCACGACGGCTCGCAAGAAGGATACATGTGCTGCATCGTTACGGACGGGGATGCTGTGGTGTTCAACGCGGGCGAGTGGAAGCGCGGCGACTACACGCACTGCGACCTACTGTTGGAGGAATGCAAACGGTGGTTGAACGACACTCACCCTGAGTGGCAGAGCCCGTTGGCGTACTGGTGAGTTTCGGGAAATGCGTTTGCCGGTGACGCCGGCAGGAGAGGAATGAGCGATGAAGTTCCGCAAGAAGCCAGTTGTGATTGAAGCGTTCGAAGTCCCGCCCAACGACAGCATGACTCGTCGATTGCCGCCGCCGTGGTTGATGGAAGCCCTGATCGGCGGGAACGTAAAAGCGGTGCCGGCCGGTGGCCTATCGATCGAAACGCTTGAAGGCACGATGACTGCAAACGTCGGCGATTGGGTGATTCGTGGCGTCAAGGGCGAACTCTATCCGTGCAAGCCGGACATCTTCGCGGCGACCTACGAGCCGGCCTGACCCCCACCCCCCGAGATAAGCCGTGCCTGACCTGACCCAAGGCCGAACGAAAGGAACACGATGAGCTACCAACGAGTCAAGTGCCCGCGCGGCCACAGTTTCATGACCCACATCCACAGCAAGCATCAGCGTATCGAGTGTCCTGACTGCAAGCGAGCCTCCACGAGTGCATCAAACAGCTACAGCAGCACCGACTACTCGTCACCATCGCCTTCGTTCGACTTCACGCCGAGCGTCGACACATCCTCGTCGAGCGGCAGCAGCGATACGTTCAGCAGCGGCGGGGGCGGCGACTTCAGCGGCGGCGGGTCAAGCGGCGATTGGTGACGTGAGTGCCGCCCTTACCCCGCGCGAGTCCGACGTACTCTGCGAAATCCGCCAGCACTTGCGGCAATGGAAAGAAGCACCTACCCGCCTTGAGCTTGCCCGCGCTCTCAGCATCAGCCGCCCGACCGTGGAGCTTCACTTGCAGCGCATGGCCCGCAAGGGCGTGCTGCGGCTTGAGAAGCGGTGGCGCGGGATTGCGTTGCGTGCTTGACCTGACCCCGAGAGCAACCATGACCACGAAACCGAAGTCTCGCCACCGACACGAACGCAGTAGCTGGTTGATCTGCGGTGGGCATGTCGAATGGTGCTACCAGTGCGGCGCATGGCGCAACCTCCGAATCGTCGGGGTTGCAGTGGCGCCTGACGGCAAATGGCATAGGCCGTCAGGCATCGGCGGTGCGAATCCGGCGATGAAAGAGACGCCATGAACGTCGATCAACTGCGCGAGGCGCTTGCCACCATGCCCGGCCATCTGCCGGTGCATGTCGCCGTGAATTCCGATCAAGAGAACGGCGGCGGCGCAGACACCGACTACCTGTTCACGCTGGACTGCGAGTGCCTGAACTTCCCCTCGCATGGCCGCATGGCGGTCATCAGCATCAACTACGACCCGAAGTGATCGGGCGAGGAACCATGAACACCCTGCCCCGCGACCCGCCGCCGACCATGCAGCCCTTCCTCACTGACCCTGAACTCGCCGAAATCTGCGCGCCGCTGACGAATGGGGCGGCGCAGGTGCGCTACCTCGAACGCCTCGGCCTGAAGGTCGCTCGCAAGCCGAACGGCCGGCCGCTTGTGGCCCGCGGCGAGTTCGAACGGGTGTGCGGTGAGCCGGCTGCCGAGCCTGCGCCCCCTGAACGCGCATCGACGACGCCGCCGCCCGCGTTTATAGACACGCCGCTCGGCCGCTGGCAGGCCCGGCAGCGAATCGAGAAAGCCAGCGAGCCGCGGCGTGCCGAGTACGTGCCGACGAAAGAAGAATGTCGGTTGATCGCAGCCATTCAGGCGGAGAGGCACGCCGCCGTCATCCGACATCACGCCGCAAAGCGGCGCGCGGCCAAGCTGCAACGCATTCCGCCGTGGGCCGACGAAGAGGCAATCGCCCAGATCTACGCCAGGGCCCGGGCTCTCACGGTTGAAACTGGCATCGAGCACCACGTCGACCACGAGATTCCGTTGCAAGGAAAGCTGGTCTCGGGCCTGCACGTTCCAGCAAACCTTCAAATCCTGACCGGCAGCGAGAACAGCCGGAAGCGCAACCATTTTGAGGTGGGATGATGTTGACCGCCGAAGCCGCCCGCGCCGATCCCGTCGTTCAGGTGACGCCGGCGCCCTATGTCACGATGCAGCTCGCCGAGGCGATGACGGGCTACACCATCAAGGCGATGGAGCGGAAGATCGAGCGAGGCGACTGGCTCGAGGGCCGCGAGTGGTTCAAGGCGCCGGACGGGCGGCGCCTCATCAGCATTCAGGGGTACAGGGCATGGGTCGAAAAGGGTCGGGTGTAGAGGTTCGGGAGAAGTCGATCCGGCTGGCCTTCGTGCTCGACGGCTCGACGCGGCGCGAAACCCTCATGCTCAATGGCAAGCCCATGCCTCCGACGCCAGCGAACGTGAAGTACGCGCACCGGCTCGCCGCCGAGATCCGGGAGCGCATCCGACATGGCACGTTCTCGGTGGCCGAGTACTTCCCTGCATCGGGCGCTGGCGCAGGCACGCTGACGGTCGGCGATCAGCTCGACGCCTGGCTCGCGGCGCAGCGCGTCGAGGCGAGCACGCGCACCGGCTACGAGAGCATCGTTCGCTTCTGGAAGGCCACGCCGACCAGTGATCAGGACCCTGCCCCGTTCGGCGGCCGACCGCTTCGGGCCCTCAAGCCCAGCCACATCATGGCCGCCATCGCGGCCCGGCCTGACCTGTCGGGCAAGACGATCAACAACCGCATGGGCGCGCTGCGCAACGCGCTCAGCCTGGCGGTGGTCGATAAGCTGCTGCTCGAGAACCCCGCGGCGCCGGTGGCCCGAGCGAAGCACCAGAAGGCGCCCGTCGAGCCGTTCACGGCGGACGAGGTGGTGCGGATCCTGGCGATGGCCGAGCGGCAGTACGCCGGCCCGCTCGCCGACACCGTCGCCTTCTGGCTGCGGACTGGTCTTCGGACGAGCGAGCTTTTCGGGCTTCGGTGGTCGGCCGTCGACATGGTGCGCCGAGTCGCTGTGATCCACGAAGCGCGGGTGCAAGGGGTCGAGAAGGACACTACGAAGACCGGCGTCGTCCGCGAGGTCCGTCTGGACGACCGGGCGCTGGCCGCGCTCACCCGCCAGAAGGCGCGCACGCTCCTGGCCGGGCAACACGTCTTTGTCGACCCCTTGAGCGGCGAGCCGTGGACGAACACGATGGCCTTCAGCCGCAGGATCTGGGTGCCGCTCCTGAAGCGCGCCGGTATCGTGTACCGCCGGCCGTACAACATGCGGCACACCAGGGCGACCGAGATGCTGATGGCAGGGGTCAACCCGGCGTTTGCCGCGAAGCAGCTCGGGCATGCGGTCGAGGTTTTCCTGACCGTCTACGCCAAGTGGCTGCCCGGCGAGGCCGACGATGCGGAGATGGCGAAGCTCGATTTCTCCCCGATTCATCCCCGAGAAACCGGGTCCGGCGCCTGACGCCCGGTGAATCGTGGTGGGCGGTGAGGGTTTCGAACCCCCGACCCCAACAGTGTGAATGTTGTGCTCTACCCCTGAGCTAACCGCCCTGAACCGCAGCCAGGCCGCGTGAGAATCACGCCGGAGTGGGCGCCGGACCAAGCCGAAAATTATGCCATAGCGGGTTCGTCCAGGAGCCGCCAGATCGTCTTGCCGCCGCTCGCCTGGTCGAGCTCGGCGAGCAACGCCGCGTGAGCGGCTGCCTCGGCTTCGTCAGGCTCGTAGACGACGAGAGGGAACTGGCTCAGGTCGACCGGTTGCGCGGCGGCCTCGGCCGCGCTTTGCGCGTCGTCGTCGATCACGAGCGAGTTCTGGCCCCGCGTCATGCGGATGTAGACCTCGGCCAGCAACCCGGCGTCGAGCAGCGCGCCGTGCAAGGTGCGGCTCGAGTTGTCGACTTCCAGGCGCTTGCAGAGCGCATCGAGGGAATTCGCCTTGCCGGGGAAAAGATCGCGCGCCATGAACAGGCTGTCTTCGATCCGGGCGACGAACGTCGCGAATTTCGGCTGGCCGAGGCGGCTCAGTTCCTCGTCGAGAAAGCCGACGTCGAAGGCCGCGTTGTGGATGATGATCTCGGCGCCGCCGAGGTAGTCGAGCAGGGTCGGCGCGATGGCGGCGAAGAGCGGCTTGTCGGCGAGGAAGTCCTCGGTCAGGCCATGAACCTTCAGCGCGTCTTCATGGCTCGGGCGCTGCGGGTTGACGTAGAGATGGAGGTCGCGGCCGGTCAGTCGGCGGTTGACCATCTCGACGCAGCCGATCTCGATGATGCGGTCGCCGGCCTCCGGGCTGAGGCCGGTGGTTTCGGTGTCGAGGAAGATCTGACGCATCATGCCGTCCCGCGAGGATAGGGGCGCCCGCGGCCCCAGAGCCACAGCACCGCGCCGGCGAAGATCATCGGAACACAGAGCCACTGGCCCATGCTGAGGTCGAGCGCGAGCAGGCCGAGGAATTCGTCCGGCTCGCGGAAGTACTCGGCGATGAAGCGGAACACGCCGTAGCCGACGAGAAACGCCCCCGACACCTGGCCGAGCCCGCGCGGCTTGCCCGCGTAGAACCAGAGCAGCACGAAGAGCAGGAGGCCCTCCATCAGGAACTGGTAGAGCGACGACGGATGGCGCGGCAGCGGCGAGCCGGTCTGGGGATAGACCATCGCCCACGGCAGGCCCGGGTCGGCCAGGCGCCCCGGCAGTTCGCCATTGATGAAGTTGCCGATGCGCCCGGAGGCGAGCCCCGGTGGCACGCACGGGGCGACCAGGTCGCTCACCTCGAGAAAGCGCCGGCCGCGCAGCCGCGCGAACACCGCCATCGCGACCAGCGCGCCGAGCAGCCCGCCATGGAACGCCATGCCGCCCTTCCAGACGGCGAACACCTCGAGCGGGTGCTGCAGGTAGTGGGCCGGCTTGTAGAAGAGAACATAGCCGAGCCGCCCCCCGATGACGACGCCGAGCACCCCGTAGAACAGCAGATCTTCGATGTCGCGTCGCACCCATCCGCGCGACGCGAATTGGGCGAGCTTGGTGCGCTGGATGCCGAGCACGACGAGCAGGCCGAAGGCGACGAGGTAGGTCAGGCCGTACCAGTGGATCGCGACCGGGCCGATCCGGAGGGCGATCGGGTCGAATTGAGGATAGACGAGCATGAAGGCAGGTGGGCAGGAGGCGCAGGCGGAGAGGAAGAGGACGATAACCGAGCGACGCACCCGGCCTGGGACGGGCGCCGTCGCGACGGTGCGACTCGCTGAGTGCAAACCCGCAGGCGATCGACCCGAGGTGCGGCGCCGCCGGCGAGATAATCGGCGCCCGCTCGATTGCTGCCCGAGGAAGCCACCGCATGAAGATCAACCGCCGCTCCGCGAACATCACCGAGGGCGTCGCACGTGCGCCGAACCGGTCCATGTACTACGCGATGGGCTACGAGGAAGGCGACTTCCGCAAACCGATGATCGGCGTCGCCAACGGCCATTCGACGATCACCCCCTGCAACGCCGGCCTGCAAAAGCTCGCCGACGCCGCGGTGGCCGGCATCGAGGCGGCCGGCGGCAACGCCCAGATCTTCGGCACGCCGACGATCAGCGACGGCATGGCGATGGGCACCGAGGGCATGAAGTACAGCCTCGTCTCGCGCGAAGTGATCGCCGACTGCATCGAGACCTGCGTCGGCGGCCAGTGGATGGACGGCGTGGTCGTCGTCGGCGGCTGCGACAAGAACATGCCCGGCGGCATGATGGGCATGCTGAGGGCCAACGTCCCGGCGATCTACGTGTATGGCGGCACCATCCTGCCGGGCCGCTACAAGGGGCAGGACCTCAACATCGTCAGCGTCTTCGAGGCGGTCGGGCAGTTCAGCGCCGGCAAGATGAGCCAGGAGGACTTCACCGAGATCGAGCGCCGCGCGATCCCGGGCACCGGCTCCTGCGGCGGCATGTACACCGCCAACACGATGAGCTCGGCCTTCGAGGCGCTCGGCATGAGCCTGCCGTTGTCCAGCACGATGGCCAACGTGCATGACGAGATCGTCGCCCACACGACCGAGGCCGCGCGGGTGCTGGTCGAGGCGGTCAAGCGCGACCTGAAGCCCCGCGACATCGTGACGCGCAAGAGCATCGAGAACGCCGTCGCCGTGATCATGGCCACGGGCGGCTCGACCAACGCCGTGCTGCATTTTCTGGCGATCGCCCACGCCGCCGAAGTCGATTGGGGCATCGACGACTTCGAACGCGTGCGGCAGAAGGTGCCGGTGCTGTGCGACCTGAAGCCTTCGGGCAAGTACCTGGCGGTCGACCTGCACCGCGCGGGCGGAATCCCGCAGGTGATGAAGGTGTTGCTCGAGGCCGGGCTGCTGCACGGCGACTGCATCACGATCACCGGCAAGACCGTCGCCGAGAATCTCGCCGAGATTCCTGCCGTGCCCCGCGCCGACCAGGACGTGATCCGCAGCACGGTCAAGCCGATGTACGAACACGGCCACCTCGCGATCCTGAAGGGCAACCTGGCGCCGGACGGCTGCGTCGCCAAGATCACCGGCCTGAAGAACCCCGTCATAACCGGCCCGGCACGAGTCTTCGACGACGAGCAGTCGGCGCTCGCGGCCATCATGGCGCGCGACATCGTGC